>CALRYR010000203.1:0-7384 GCA_943372425.1 Variovorax sp. YR752
TGCCCCAAGGAGTCTTCGATGACCACTGTTCGTCAACCTCTGCCGTCGAGCGCGTCATGACCCGCTCGTCCTCACCCCACGCCATCGTCGTCGGCGGCTCGCTCGGCGGGCTGCTGGCGGCCACCACGCTGCGCGCCGCGGGCTGGTCGGTCGGTGTGTTCGAGCGCTCGCCGAACGCCCTCGACAGCCGCGGTGGCGGCATCGTGCTGCAGCCGGACGTGCTGGCGGCCTTCCGCTTCGCGGGCGTGGCACCGGGCGAGACGCTGGGCGTCCGATCCGGTGACCGCATCTACCTCGATGTGGACGATCGCGTGGTGCACCGGACGTACATGCCGCAGACGCAGACCTCGTGGAACCGGCTGCACGGCGCGATGCACGCCGCGCTGCCGCCCGGCACCGTGCACGCCGGCGAGCGGCTCGTGAGCTTTCGCGAAACGGCGAGCGGCATGACCGCGCTCTTCGAGAGCGGCCGGGTGGAGAGCGGCGACCTGCTGGTGGGCGCCGACGGCTCCCGCTCGACGGTGCGCGGGCAACTGCTACCGGGCCAGGCGCCGCGCTACGCGGGCTACGTCGCCTGGCGTGGCCTCGTGCCGGAAGCCAAAGTCCCGGGCTCGGCGGCGGAGCGGCTCGGCGATGCCTTCGTCTTCCAGCAGGGGCGCGATCACCTGCTGCTCGAATACCTGGTGCCGGGCGAGGACGGTTCGCTCGCCGAGGGGCGGAGGCGTCGCAACTGGGTCTGGTACCGGCGGCTCGACCGCGAAGGGCTCGCGCGCTTGCTGACGGCACGCGACGGCAGCAGGCATGCGCTGGCCTTGCCGCCGGGCATGGCCAAGGACTGTAACGTGGCCGCACTGCGGCGCGATGCGCAGGCGCTGCTGGCGCCCAGCCTTCAGGCGTTGGTGCTCGCCACGGAGGCGCCGTTCGTCCAGGCGATCGTCGATCTGAGCGTGCCGCGCATGCGCTTCGGCGCGACGGTGCTGATCGGCGATGCGGCCTTCGTGCCGCGACCGCACACCGCGGGCAGCACGGCCAAGGCGGCGGCCAACGCGCTGTCACTGGCGCAGGCGCTACGGGTGGATGCGCACGAGCCCGTGGACCGCCTGGCGCGCTGGGAGGCGGAGCAACTCGCACTCGGCCGCTCGATGAGCGCAGCGGGCATCGACATGGGGCGCCGCATCATGGGCACCGGTGCCTGAGCGGCTTGCGGCGCCCCAATCGGTCGAATCTTGCATACAAGGGAAAACCCCGATGCCGCTCTGAAACCGGTTTCATACACTGCCAGCCCATGCACCGATTCCTGTCCGCAGGGCTTGCCCCGTGAATTACCAATTCCAGTTCGACGCGGTCTTCGCGGCCTGGCCGCTGCTGCTCAAAGGCACCTGGATCACCGTCCAGTTGTCGCTCATCGCCACGCTGCTTGGCCTCATCGTCGCCGTCTTCTGCGCCTGGGGCAAGACCTCCGGTCCGGGGTGGCTGCGCTTCATCGTCAATGCCTACATCGAGGTGATCCGCAATACGCCCTTCCTGGTGCAGTTGTTCTTCTTTTTCTTCGCGCTGCCGGCCATCGGCCTGCGCTGGTCGCCCTACACGGCGGCCCTGACGGCGATGGTGGTGAACCTCGGCGCGTATGCCACGGAGATCATCCGCGCCGGCATCGAGTCGATCCCGCGCGGCCAGATCGAGGCGGGCAGGGCGCTCAACCTCAAGCCCTGGGAGATCTTCCGCTTCATCATCATCAAGCCGGCGCTCAAGGCGATCTACCCGGCGCTCACCAGCCAGTTCATCCTGCTGATGCTGAGCTCGGCGGTGGTGTCGGTCATCTCGGCGGACGACCTGACCTCGGTCGCGGCCAACCTGCAGTCGCAGACCTTCCGCAGCTTCGAAATCTACATCGTGGTCGCCGCCATCTACCTGGTGCTGGCGATGGCCTTCTCGGGCCTGTTCAAGCTGATCTACCAGCGCACGCTCAACTACCCGGACCGCCGGTAAGCCGGGAGAACATCGATGCGTACCTTCGGCTATCCCGAATTCCTCTTCATCCTCGAGGCCGCCAAGTGGACCCTGGCGCTCTCGGCGATTGCCTTCATCGGCGGCGCGATCCTCGGCCTGGTCATTGCGCTGGCCCGCACGTCGGACAGCAAGACCGCGCGCGGCCTGGCGATCGGCTTCATCCAGATCTTCCAGGGCACGCCGCTGCTGCTGCAGCTGTTCCTGATCTTCTTCGGCGCGCCGGTGCTGGGGCTGGACATCAACCCGTGGATCGCTGCGGGGGCGGCGCTCATCCTCAACAGCGCGGCCTTCCTGGGCGAGATCTGGCGCGGCTGCATCGAGGCGATCCCGCGCGGACAGATCGAGGCGGCGCATGCGCTCAACCTCAAGTACACCTCGCGCATGCGCGACGTGGTGCTGCCGCAGGCCTTCAAGATCGCGCTGGCGCCCACCGTCGGCTACGTGGTGCAGATCATCAAGGGCACCTCGCTCGCGGCGATCATCGGCTTCACCGAGATCACGCGCGCCGGCCAGATCATCAACAACGCGACCTTCCAGCCGCTGTACGTCTTCACGACGGTGGCCTGTATCTACTTCGCCATCTGCTGGCCGCTTTCTTTGCTGGCAGCGCGCATGGAGCGCAAGCGCAATTTGGCGCTGGCCCGTTGATCACGCTTTTCATCTTTCCTGTTTCGATCCCAACCTAGGAGACTTCGACATGACTTCGTTCAACACCACCCGCCGCAGCACCACCGCCGCCCTGGCCGCCCTCGGCCTGGGCGCCGCGCTCACCGTGTTCGCCCCCTTCGCCGCCGCGCAATCGGTGGCCGACATCAAGAAGAAGGGCGAGATCACCATCGGCATGCTGGTCGACTTCCCGCCCTACGGCACCACCAACGCCAAGAACGAACCCGACGGCTACGACGCCGACGTCGCCAAGCTGCTGGCCAAGGACTGGGGCGTGAAGGCCAACATCGTGCCGGTCACCGGCCCGAATCGCATTCCCTTCCTGCTGACCAACAAGGTCGACTTGCTGGTCGCGTCGCTGGCCGTCACGCCCGAGCGCGCGAAGCAGGTGCAGTTCTCGACGCCGTACGCGGCCGCGACCATCGTGCTGTACGGCAAGACCAGCGCCAACATCAAGACCGGCGCCGACCTGAAGGGCCAGCGCATCGGCGTGGCCCGCGCATCGACCCAGGACGTGGCGGTGACCAAGGCCGCACCGGAGGGCACCGAGATCCGCCGCTTCGACGACGATGCATCGGCCATGCAGGCGCTGATGTCGGGCCAGGTCGACGCCATCGGCTGCTCGCTCACCGTGGCTGCGCAGATCGCCAAGCGCGTGCCGCCGAACACCTTCGAGAACAAGTTCAACCTGGTGCAGCAAGCCATGGGCATCGCGATGCGTCCGGGCCAGGACGAGCTGACCAAGGCGGTGAACGACTTCGTCGCGAAGAACACCGCCAACGGCGAGCTGAACAAGCTCTACCAGAAGTGGCTGGGCGCCGACCTGCCCAAGCTGCAGTAAGCACCTGACGGAACACCCATGACCGACGCAGTGACGACCGACGGCGCCGAGCCCATCATCCGCCTCGAAGCGGTGAACAAGTGGTACGGCGAATTCCAGGTGCTGACCGGCATCGACCTCGCGGTGCGCGCGGGCGAGCGCATCGTGATCTGCGGGCCGTCGGGCTCGGGAAAGTCGACGCTCATCCGCTGCATCAACCGGCTCGAGACGGTGCAGAAGGGCCGCATCGTGGTCGACGGCATCGACCTCACCGCCGGCGGCAAGAATGTCGACGCGGTGCGTGCCGAGGTCGGCATGGTGTTCCAGCAGTTCAACCTGTTCCCGCACCTCACCATCCTCGAGAACTGCACGCTGGCGCCGATGCGCTCGCGCGGCATGACAAAGGCACAGGCCGAGGAAGTGGCGATGAAGTACCTCACGCGCGTGCGCATTCCCGAGCAGGCGAAGAAGTACCCGAGTCAGCTCTCCGGCGGGCAGCAGCAGCGCGTGGCCATTGCGCGCGCGCTGTGCATGACGCCCAAGATCATGCTGTTCGACGAGCCGACGTCCGCGCTCGACCCCGAGATGGTCAAGGAGGTGCTCGACACCATGATCTCGCTGGCCGAAGACGGCATGACCATGCTGTGCGTGACGCACGAGATGGGCTTCGCCCGCAGCGTGGCCGACCGCGTGATCTTCATGGCCGACGGCAAGATCGTCGAACAGGCTCCGCCGACCGAGTTCTTCGGCAACCCACAGAACGAGAAGACCCGGCAGTTCCTCGGCCAGATCCTGTCGTCGCACCAGGCGCATTGATGGCTTCGATTCCCGTATTGATCTCGCTGTCGTCCTTTGGCGCAGCCGAGGTGGGCCGGCACGGCCAGCTGTGGTGCGCGCAACTCGCGCGGTCGGCCGGTGCCGATTCGGTCGAGGTGCGCGGCGAACTGCTGCGCGACCCCGCGGCCGAACTGCCCGCATTGGCCGGCCACGCCTCGGTCTACAGCAGCCCCGAGGGCCTGTGGGCCGAAGGCGGCTGGCTCGACAACGCCGCTTTGCAGCGCGGCATCGCTGCGGCGACGACGCTGGGCGCCAAGCGCCTGAAGATGGCGATCGGCGACTTCCGCGCGTCCTCGCACGGCTCGCTCTGGGGCCTGAAGGTGGCACTGTCCGAAACCCGCATCGAGCTGCTGATCGAGAACGACCAGACCGTCGCGGCCGGCACCTTGCCCGCGCTGCAGACCTTCTTCGACGTGGCCGACCGCGCTGGCGTGAGCCTGGGCATGACCTTCGACATGGGCAACTGGCACTGGGTGGGCGAATGCCCGCTCGAAGCGGCCAAGGCCTTCGGCCACCGCGTGCGCTATGTGCATTGCAAGGGCGTCCAGCGGCTGCCCGCCAAGTGGGTGGCCGTGCCGCTCACCGAATCGGCGGCACCGTGGCGCGCCGTGCTGCGTGCGCTGCCGGCCAACGTGCCGCACGCCATCGAGTACCCGCTGATCGGTGACGACCTGCTGGCCGTCACGCGGGAGCAGATCGACCTCATCCGCGCAGTCCGGGCCTGACCATGACCGATACCGCTTTCGACGTCGCCCTGTTCGGCGAAGCCATGCTGCTGCTGGTGGCCGATCGGCCCGGTCCGCTGGAAGACGCGCAGTCCTTCCACAAGCGCACCGCCGGCGCCGAGACGAACGTGGCCATCGGCCTGTCGCGCCTCGGCCTCAAGGTGGGCTGGGCCAGCCGGCTGGGCACCGACTCGATGGGCCGCTGCCTGCTCGCGACGATGAAGGCCGAGGGCATCGACTGCTCGCACGTCATCTGCGATGCGACGCAGAAGACCGGCTTCCAGTTCAAGGGCCGGGTCACCGACGGCAGCGACCCGCCGGTCGAGTACCACCGCAAGGGCTCGGCCGCGAGCCAGATGACGGTCGACGACGTCGACGTGGCCTGGCTCACCTCGGCGCGCCACCTGCACGCTACCGGCGTGTTCCCGGCCATCTCGGCGACCACGCTGCCGGCCGCGATCAAGACCATGGACGTGATGCGCGCCGCCGGCCGCACCATCTCCTTCGATCCGAACCTGCGGCCCACGCTGTGGGCATCCACCGAAGCCATGCGCACCGCCATCAACGACCTCGCGTCGCGTGCCGACTGGGTGCTGCCGGGCATGGAAGAGGGCCTGCTGCTCACCGGCGAAAGCACGCCCGAAGGTGTCGCGCAGTTCTATCGACAGCTGGGCGCCAAGCTGGTCGTTGTCAAGCTGGGCGCCGAGGGCGCGTACTACGACAGCGATGTGGCCGGCACCGGCCGTGTGGCGGGCTTTCCCGTCGAGGAAGTGATCGACACCGTGGGCGCTGGCGACGGCTTCGCTGCGGGCGTGGTCAGCGCCCTGCTCGAAGGTCGCAGCGTGCCCGACGCGGTCCGCCGCGGCAGCTGGATCGGGGCGCGCGCCGTGCAGGTGCTGGGGGATACCGAAGGCCTGCCGACGCGGGCGCAACTGGAGGAGGCTGGGCTGTGAACGCATCGAGCAAGAAGAACATCGTCGTCTTTCGGGAGCTGCCGCCGGACCAGCTGGCGCGCCTGCAGGCCGGGCACCACGTCGTCGTGGCCGACCCCAAGCGCGACCTCGCGGCCTTTCAGGCAGCGCTGCCGACGGCGCACGGGCTCATCGGGTCGAGCTACCCGGTCGATGCCGCGCTGCTCGACCGTGCGCCGCAGCTGGAGGTGATCTCCAGTGTGTCGGTCGGCGTCGACAACTACGCCCTGGCCGAGCTTCACACGCGCGGCATCGTGCTGTGCCACACGCCCGGCGTGCTCGACGAGACGGTGGCCGACACCGTGTTCGCGTTGCTGATGGCCACCAGCCGCCGCGTGGTCGAACTCGCCAACCTCGTGCGCGAAGGCCGGTGGGACAAGAACATCGGCGAAGACCTCTTCGGCTTCGACGTGCATGGCAAGACGATCGGCCTGCTGGGATTCGGCCGCATCGGGCAGGCGATCGCCCGCCGTGCGGCGCTCGGCTTCGGCATGCCGGTGCTGTACCACGCGCGCCGGCCGGTCGACCTGGCCGCGCAGGCGCCGGAACTGCAGGGCCACGCAACCCACACCCCGCTGAACGAACTGCTGGCACGCGCCGACTTCGTGGTCGCGATGCTGCCCTTGTCCGATGCCACGCGCGGGATGATCGATGCAGGCCTGTTCGCTGCGATGAAGCCCGGCGCCGTCTTCATCAACGGCGGCCGCGGTGCGACGGTGAACGAAGCCGCGCTGCTCGCCGCGCTCGACAGCGGCCACCTGCGCGCGGCCGGCCTCGACGTGTTCGCCAAGGAGCCGCTGCCGATGGACTCGGCCCTGCGCACGCACCCGCGCGTCACGCCACTGCCGCACATCGGCTCCGCCACGCACGAGACGCGCCATGCGATGGCCGAACTCGCGACGACCAACCTGCTGCAGGCGCTGGCCGGCGAGAAGCCGACCGCCGTCTACGACACGGCGGCAGTGTGAGCACCCGCGCGCCGCGCCAGAAGCCTGCAGGCCAACGGGCCACCATCGCCGACGTAGCGGCGGCGGCCGGCGTGTCGAAGGCGACGGTGTCGCGCTTCTTCAACCACCGCGAGCGCCTGCTGAGCCCCGACATCGCAGCGCGCGTCGAGGCCGCCATCGCCACGCTGGGCTACTCGCCCAGCCCGATGGCGCAGGCGCTGAGCCGCGGCAAGTCGCGCCTCATCGGCCTGATCGTGGCCGACATCACCAACCCCTATTCGGTGGCCGTGCTGCGCGGTGCCGAGAAGGCCTGCCAGGACGCCGGCTACCTTGTGATGCTGTTCAACCTCGGCAACGAGAGCGGGCGCGAGCGCGAGGCCATCGATGCACTGGCGGGCTACCAGGTCG
>CALRYR010000204.1:0-7356 GCA_943372425.1 Variovorax sp. YR752
GTCGCTCGAACCGGCGAACTGAGCCTCAGGCCGCGGCGCGCCGGCGGCCGAAGCGCTGCGGGTCGAAGGGCGCCAGCGGCGTCTCCGGCGCTTGGCCGGCGAGCAGTTGCGCCGCCAGCCGGCCGGTGCGGGCCGAACCGCCCAGCCCGACATGGCCATGGCCGAAGGCCAGCACCACGTCGGGCGTCGTAGCGGCAGGCCCGATGCAGGGCAGGCCGTCGGGCATGCTCGGCCGGTGGCCCAGCCAGTGGCGCACGCCGGCCGCCGGTGCATCGCACGGCAAGGCGGGGAACATCGAGCGCAGGTGGCGGTACAGGATGTCGGCACGGCGCCAGTCGGGTGCGGCATCGAGCCCGCCGATCTCCACCTGGCCCGCGGCGCGCAGGCCGCCGTCCATCCAGTGCGCGATCAGCTTGCCGTCGGCCGCCATCATCGGCGTGCGCGGACCGGCCCTGGGCGCGCCGACCATCACGTGGTAGCCGCGCTCCGACTCCAGCGGCACCGGCGAGCCCGCTGCACGCGCGAGCCCGGCCGAGTGCACACCAGCGCAGATGGCGGCCGCGTCGCAGGCGATCTCGCCATGGTCGGTCAGCACGGCCCGCAGCCGGCCGCCCTCAATGCGGAAACCGGTGGCCCGCGCCGCCACGCGCTGCGCGCCCAGCCGCTCGGCATGGCGCGCGAGTGCCGCCACGTAGGCGCCCGGATCCCGGCAGTGCCCGGCCTCCGCCACGAAGATGCCCAGCGTGTAGCGCTCGTCGAGGTCGGGCTCGTGCGCGCGCAGTTGCGCCGCATCCCACTGCACCCAGCGCACCCCCGTGCGCTCGCGCACGCGCCACCCCAGCGCATCGTCCATGAACTCGGCCTGGGAGCGATAGACGTGCAGCAACCCGCGGTGTTCGATCAGCTGCGGCACGCCGGCTTCGCGCGCGAGTTGCTGGTGCAGTTGCGGCGCATCGACGAGCAAGGTACGCAACGCATCGGCCGTGCGCTGCACCCGCGCCTCGGTGGAACCCGACAGCAGATAGCGCAGCAGCCAGGGCGCAGCGCGCGGCAGATGGCGCCAGCGCACCGCCAGCGGACCGAGCGGGTCGGCCAGCCAGCCCGGCACCTTGCGCCAGGCGCCCGGCAAGGCCGGCGGCACGACCGAATGGGACGACAGCCAGCCGGCATTGCCGTAGCTGGTGGCGTGTTCGGCACCGGGCTCGCCGGGCTCGATCACGGTCACGCGCAGACCCGCGCGCAAGGCTTCGATGGCGGTGGCGCTGCCGACCGCGCCGGCGCCGATGACGACGACATGTCGCGCGGCTTCCGCGGATCGAGCGCTCTCTGGATGTTCACGTACCTTCATCACGCCGATCGTACGTGGGGCGGACGTCACACCGGCTGCACCGACCGCTCACTCACGGCATGACGATCGAACCGTCGCGCGGAACCTCAGTCGCGCGGCGCGCGCACCAGCAGCACGGGCACCGGCGCCAGGCGCGCGACCTGTTCGGCGTCGCTCCCCATGAGCAGGCGGTCGACCCCGCGCCGGCCGTGCGTGCCGAGCACGATCAGATCAGCGCCGGATTTCGCGGCATGCTCGACGATGCGTTCGGACACCCGGTCGCCGCAGCACTCGACCAGCACGGTCTCGACCCCGGCCAGCGTCGCGACCAACCCTGCCTTCGCGGTGTCGAGCAGCGCCTGGCCGGCCGCGAGAAAGCGCGGGCGGATGTCTTGAAGGTAAGCGGCCGGGCGCTCGAAGCCGTTGACATGCGCAGCGTCGTCGACGATGTGCAGCAGCACCAGCGATGCGCCGCAGAGCTGCGCCAACTGCGCGGCCTCGGTCAGCGCGTGCTGCGAGGTCGTGCTGCCATCGATGGGAACCAGGATCTTTCGGTACATGACGGGGGACTCGATGGGCCGGGGTGCGGCGGTGGATGAACGGGGTTCGCCAACACTCTAGGGACGGCGCCTCGACGCACCCTTGATGCCGATCAAGTCCGCCCCGCGGCCTGCGGCATGATCGGCCCATGCACCTCTCTGCGCTGCTCGAGCACTACGGCTATCTCGCGGTCTTCATCGCAGGCCTTTTCGAAGGCGAGACGATCCTGATGCTCGGCGCCTATGCCGTGCATCAGGGTTACCTGTCGCTCTGGCCGCTCGTCGCCTGCGGCGCGGCCGCGGCCTTCCTGGCCGACCAGTTCTACTTCCACCTCGGGCGGCGCAAGGGCGCGGCGCTGATGGAGAAACGCCCGGCCATGGCGCGGCACATCGCGCGCGTCAACGGTTTCGTGTCGCGCCACCCGGTCGCCACCGTCTTCCTGATGCGCTTCGCCTGGGGCCTGCGGATCGTGCTGCCCGCCACCCTGGGCATGGGGCGCATGCGGGCTTCGGTGTTCGCGGCGTTGTGCGTTCCGGCGTCGATCGTCTGGGCCACGGTGATCGCCGTGTTCGGCCTCAAGTTGACCGAACTCGCGCACAGCCTCGCCGGCCAGTTGCGGCCCTACGAGCACCGGCTGATTTTGGCGGCCCTGGTGATCGCACTGTGCGCCGCGCTGGCGCGGCAGTGGTACGCACGGCGTTGATTGCCGATACGCGCCCTTAGCAGCGCGTGCGGTGCCGAGCGGCCGCCGCCGTATCATCCCCGCCGATGTCACACACCCCTTCCAGCGCCCCGCCGCACGCCGGCGCCATCACCGATGTCGCCGGCATCGAGGTCGGCCACTTCAGCGACACCCGCCGCCCCACCGGCTGCACCGTGATCCTCACGCGCGAGGGCGCGGTCGGCGGTGTCGACGTGCGCGGCGCCGCACCCGGCACGCGCGAGACCGATCTGCTGTCGCCCGGCAACTTCGTGCAGCAGGTGCACGGGATCATGCTGGCCGGCGGCAGCGCCTGGGGCCTGGCGGCCACCGAGGGCGCGATGCGCTGGCTGGAGGAGCGCGGCGTCGGCCTGGACGTGCGCTTCGGCACGCTGCCGATCGTGCCCGCCGCGGTGCTGTTCGATCTGCCGATGGGCGACGCGCGCATCCGACCCGACGCGGCGGCGGGCTACGCGGCCTGCGAAGCCGCGTCAACGCAGATGCCCGCCGAAGGCAATGTGGGCGCCGGCAGTGGCGCGCTGGTGGGCAAGCTCTTCGGCGTCGACCGCGCGATGAAAGGCGGCATCGGCAACGCGTCGATCACCGTCGGTGGCGTGACCGTCGGCGCGCTGATCGCCTGCAACGCGCTGGGCGACGTGATCGACCCCGACACCGCGCAGGTGGTGGCCGGCGCGCGCACCGCCGACGGCCGTGCGCTGCTCGACACACGCCGCGCGCTGATGCGCGGCGAACTGCCCAAGCCGCTGATCGCCGGCACCAACACCACCATCGGCGTGGTCGCGACCGACGCCGTGCTGACCAAGGTGCAGGCCAACCGGCTCGCGATGGTGGCGCACGACGGCCTGGCGCGCAGCATCAACCCGGTCCACACCATGAGCGACGGCGACACGCTGTTCGCGCTGGCTACCGGCCGCGTGCCGCTCGAAGGCGACGCACCGGGCATGACGGTGCTCAGCGCGATGGCAGCCGAGGTGGTGGCGCGTGCCACGCTGCGCGCGGTGCTGGCGGCGCAGTCGGTGCGCGTCGGTGGCCTGCACATTCCGTCTGCTGCGGCACTCGCTACAGCGAACGCGCAACCATCGCAACCGTGAGCATCACGCCATGTCCATGCCCAAGACGCTCAAGCTGATCCTGCTGTCGATCCGCGACCTCATCGCCTCGGCGGGCCCCGTGGTCTTCCTCGTGATCGGCCTGCTGATCGCGGCGTACTGGTGGCTGCAGCCGCAACCGCCCAAGCGCGTGACGCTCGCCACCGGCCCGGCCGGCAGCGCCTATGCCGAGTTCGGCCAGCGCTATGCGCGTGCCCTGGCCACCAACGGCATCGAGGTCGTGCTCAAGCCCAGCGAAGGCTCGTCGGACAACCTGCAGATGCTGCGCAACGGCACGGCCGACGTGGGCTTCGTCCGCGGCGGCAGCGCCGACGTGGTGAGCGACGAGGAAGCCGGCCTCAGCTCACTGGGCAGCCTGTTCTACGAGCCGCTGTGGATCTTCTACCGCAGCGACGCGGCGCGCACGGTGAACCGCAAGACGGGCACGCTCGAATCGATCGCGCAGTTCAAGGGTCTGCGCGTGAACCTCGACCGCCCCGGCAGCGGCGTGCCGGAGATCATGGAACGCATGCTGCGCGCCAACCACCTCGATGCCGGCGCACTGCAGCTGTCGAACCTGGAACAGACACCGGCGACCGAGGCCCTGCAGGCCGGGCTGCTCGACGTGATCGTGCTGGCGTCGGCGCCACAGTCGCCGTTGGTGCAGGGCCTGCTGCGCGCACCGGGCATCGCACTGATGGACCTGGCACAGAGCGACGCCTATTCGCGCCGCTTCCCCTTCCTGCAGGCCGTGACCCTGCCGCGCGGCGTGGTCGATCTGGCACGCGACGTGCCCACGCATGACGTGTCAATGCTGGCCGCGACCACCTCGCTGCTGGCGCGCGAGCAGACACACCCCGCGCTGCGCCAGCTCTTCGCGCAGAGTGCGCAGACGCTGCACGGCGATGCAGGCTGGTTCAACCGCGCCCGCGACTTCCCCAACACCCGCACCAGCGAACTGCCCGTGAGTCCCGAGGGCGACCGCGCCATCAACGGCACGCCGCCCTTCTGGCAGCGCTACCTGCCCTTCTGGGCCAGCAACCTGATCGAACGCATGTGGCTGGTGCTCGGCGGGTTGGTGGTGCTGATGCTGCCGCTCAGCCGCGTGGTGCCGCCGCTTTACCAGTTCCGAGTGCGCTCGCGTGTGTTCCGCTGGTACGGGCAGTTGCGCGACATCGAGACGCAACTGGAGTTGCCCGAGGCGGACCATGACGCACTGCTGACGAAGCTCGACGACCTCGACCGGCGCGTCAACAAGGTGGCGGTGCCGCTGTCCTATGCCGATGAGCTCTATGCGCTGCGCAACAACATCGCCGCGGTGCGCCAGCGCGTGGTGGGCGCTCGCAAAAGCTGAGTTCACGGTGCATGGATGAACGACAGTTCTTGCAATGACAGCGAGACGCCTCCGCGCGGCGATCTGGAAGTCGTTGCGCGCCACCTAGAGGCCCGCGACTAAGGCAGCATTCGGCCATGAACAGACGCGCCGAGCGCTGGATGTCAGCCTGAGGCGGCGAAGGCGGCGATTCGAGTTGCGGCATGGACCATAGCCGTCATCCCACGGAGCCTAAAGCGGTCGCCCTGGACGCGGTGACGTGCACGCGTCGGCGCAGCCGCGCGACAAGGCTCACTTGTCCGCCAAGAGAAATTCCGCAATCCGCTTCTCCTTGAACTGCCCGGTGACGTAGTCGATGAACACACGGGTCTTCGCCGGGAGCTGCTTTTTCCCGGCGAAGTACATCGAGATCGGACCGTCATCCCAATACCAGCCGGGCAATATGCGTTTGATGACGCCTGTTTTTAGCAGCGGCGCCGCATGGGGCATCGACATCAAGGTCACGCCGAGGCCCATGGCCACGGCCCTCGCCACAGCCTCAGGGTCGTTGAACGCCAGGCGAGGCACCGTGCTGAACCTCACCTCGCGACCCGACTTGTTTCGAAGCGACCGGCTGCGCACTCTTCCTTGCTGTATCGAGCGCATTCCTATCCAGTCCCACGCCTCCATGTCGATGGGTTCTTTCGGCGCAGGCTTTCCCTTGAGATAGGCCGGAGAGGCGACTGCCACGATGTGGATGCGAGCGAGCTCGCGCGCAACGACGCCGGGTGCCAACTCGAATCCACCGCCGATCGCAACGTCGAAACCTTCGGAAATGAGGTCGACCCGACGGTTCTCGAGATGCCAGTCCGAGAGCACCTTCGGATACAGCTTCATGAAGCCTGGCAGCAGCGGCAACACGTAGTCCGAGCCGAACCCCGGCGGCATGGTGACGCGCAGGGTCCCACTGGGCTGGTCCGATGCTTGACCGACGGAGGCAATGGCTGAGTGAATGCTGTCCAGCCCGCCCGCGATGCCTTCCAGAAAGCGCTCACCCGCCTCGGTGAGGGTCAGCTTCCGGGTGCTGCGTTGAAACAGGCGCACACCGAGATTGGCTTCCAGACGCGCCACATTCCGGCTCACGCCTGCTGGCGTCAATCCGAGCCGCCTGGCCGCCGCCGAGAAGCTCTGCGCTTCGGCACTTCGTACGAACGATTCGAGATTTGCGAGGGTTTCCATGCGCACGCTCCGTCTTTGCCTGGCCACCACCGTGCAGCCAGCCTTTCCGTGCAGCGAGCCTACATCATCTTCAAGTAATGCTTGAAGCGCTTTCAAGCACTGAATGGCTACTATTTTCCGAGCGCGCAGCTCATAGTTGATGCATCGCAAACAACGCATCTTTTGAAGGAATCATCATGAGCAACCCCAACAACCTTCTCCCGCTCGCTGGCCAAGTCGCACTCGTCACCGGCGGCTCGCGTGGCATCGGTGCCGCCATCGTTCGCCGACTCGCACGAGACGGCGCCGACGTGGTCTTCAGCTACTCGAGCTCGCCTGCACGTGCAGAAGAGGTCAGCGCGGAGGTGCTGGCCTCCGGGCGCCGGGTGCTGGCAGTTCAGGCAGACCAGGCGAATGCCGTAGCGGTCCAACAGCTTGTCAAGACGGCCCACGAGGCGTTCGGTCGCCTGGACATCCTGGTGAACTCCGCGGGCGTTTTCGTGACCGGCGTGGTCGGTGACCCGGATGCCGACCTCGCGGCGTTCGAACGCCAGATGGACATCAACATCAAAGGGGTCGTGGCCGCGGTTCGCGCCGCTGCGCCACTGCTCAGCGATGGCGGCCGCATCGTCTCCCTCGGCACCACCGGCGCAACGCGTATCGCCTTTCCCGGCGTCGCTGACTATGTGGCTTCGAAGGCCGCCGTGGCCGCCTACACCCGTGGCTGGTCGCGCGACCTCGGCGCCCGTGGCATCACGGTCAACGTCATCCAGCCTGGTGCCATCAACACGGAAATGAATCCCCAGGACGGGGCCTTCGCAGACAGCTTGCGCGCCATGACATCGCTCGGGCGCTACGGCCAGCCCGAAGAAATCGCCGGTGCCGTGGCGTTCCTGGTCGGTCCCGATGCGCGTTACATCACCGGCGCCACGCTCAACGTCGACGGTGGTCAGATTGCCTGAGCACGTTAGCAACCTGTTGAACACCACCATGAACAAGACAATCCTCATTCGCGAGCTTGGCGACGCGTCCGTGCTGCGCTACGAGACCCGGGCCATCCCGGCCCTGGGCCCCCACGACGTGCTCGTGCGGCAGGAGGCCATCGGCGTCAACTTCATCGACACCATGGTGCGCTCCGGACGTTACCCCG
>CALRYR010000205.1:0-7348 GCA_943372425.1 Variovorax sp. YR752
TGGGCACCACCGTGCGGCAGAACGCCGACAACGCCCGCACCGCCAACCAGCTGGCGCAGAGTGCGTCCAAGGTCGCGATCGAAGGCGGTCAGGTGGTGAGCCAGGTGGTGGACACCATGAAGGGCATCAACGAGAGTTCGCGCAAGATCAGCGACATCATCAGCGTGATCGACGGCATCGCCTTCCAGACCAACATCCTCGCACTCAACGCCGCGGTGGAAGCGGCGCGTGCCGGCGAACAGGGCCGCGGCTTTGCGGTGGTGGCCTCCGAAGTGCGAAGCCTGGCGCAACGCAGCGCCGAGGCCGCCAAGGAGATCAAGACCCTGATCGGTCGCAGCGTCGAGCAGGTCGACCAAGGCACCGCGCTGGTCGACCAGGCCGGCAAGACGATGGGCGAGATCGTCGGCTCGATCCAGCGCGTGCGTGACATCGTGACCGAGATCACCTCGGCCAGCGAAGAGCAGAGCGACGGCGTGCAGCAAGTGGGCGAGGCGGTCAACCAGATGGACCAGGCCACGCAGCAGAACGCCGCGCTGGTCGAAGAGAGTGCCGCTGCCGCCGAAAGCCTGAAAGGTCAGGCGAATCTGCTGGTTCAGTCGGTGGCGGTGTTCAAGCTGTCCCACTGACGGTGCCGCCTGGGCAATCCCTGGTGCTTCAGGGATGCCAGGTGCTGATGAATGACGGCGTGTTCGTCGAAGCCGCGCCGGCCAGGCTGTAGGAAAGCTGGTTTGCCGAACCCATCACGTCCTGGGCCATGGCCTTGAGTTGACTTTCAGACAGGCGCGATGCCGGGCCTGAAATGCACACCGAGCCAAGCAGGCGCCAGTTGAGTCCGAAGACCGGCGCCGATACCGTCGCCACGCCTTTCTCGCGCTCGCCGATCGACAGGTGATAGCCCCGCGCGCGGATGCTTTCGTAGATCTCGCCGGGCTCGCCGGAGAAGGCCAGGATGACGCGGCCCGGCGAGCCGCGGTCCAGCGGCAATGCCTCGCCCATGCGCGCATGGTGGCGCAGCGGGTGCGGGCCTTCGACGCGGACGAGGCAGGTGCGGAAGTCGCCTTCGCGCACGTAGAAGGCCGCGCTCTCGCCGGTCAGCCGGGTCAGGTCGCGCAGCATGGGTTCGACCACGTTCTGCATGTCGAAGGCCGACTGGTAGCGCGCGCCCAGCCAGCCCGACGCCGGGCCGAGGCGCCATGCGCCGTCTTCCCGCTGAACCATGTAGCCATGCATCGCCAGCGTGCGCGCAATGCGCAGCACGGTGGTCTTGTGCAGGCCGCATCGGCGGCTCAGTTCGGCCAGGCTGAGCTGTGCTTCGCCGAGCGCAAACGCCTCCAGCAGTTCCATCGCCCGGGCCACCGCGGTCACGCTGCCGGTGCTCGGTTCGATGTCGGTGGGGCGGTCGTCCCTCCCCTCGGGTTTGCCCTTGAAGCCGTTTCGCATATTGGTCCGAATTTCGACAGTCGAAACAATATTGTATGGATTGAAACGCGTCCCTAAAGTCCGGCACGGCTGCAAGACGACAGCCATCCACCCGAACCGGAGACAACATGACGACTCTACGCACCCCGCTCGGCCGCCGCGCCGCCCTGATCGCCACCGCCGTTGCCGTGGGCGCTTTCGTCGCTCCCACCGCCTTTGCCCAGGGCGCCTACCCGAACAAGCCGATCCGCCTGGTCGTTCCTTTCCCGCCCGGCGGCGGCACGGACATGATCGCGCGCACGGTCGCGCAGAAGCTCACCGAAACGCTGAAGTGGACGATCGTCATCGACAACCGTCCCGGCGCGGGCGGCAACCTGGGCGTGGACCAGGTCGCCAAGGCCCCGGCCGACGGCTACACGCTGGTGATGGGCCAGACCAGCAACCTGGCGATCAATCCGACGCTGTACTCGAAGCTGCCGTACAACCCGCTCAAAGACCTGACGCCGATCGTGCTGGTGAGCAATTCGCCCATCGTCTTCGCGGTGCCGGAGAACTCGCCGTACAAGAACTTTGCCGATGTCGTGGCCGCGGCCAAGGTCAAGGCGGGCCAGGTCACGCTGGGCTACTCGGGCAACGGCACGGTGGCCCATCTGTCGAGCGAGATCGCCGAGAAGGCCGCGGGCATCACGCTGCAGCACGTGCCCTACAAGGGCGCCGCCCAGGCGCTGACCGACCTGGTCAGCGGGCAGATCGAGATCTACGCATCGTCGGTGCCGACATTGATCGGCCAGATCCGCAACAAGAAGATCCGCGCCCTGGCGGTGACCGGCACCAAGCGCTCGGAGCAGTTGCCCGACACGCCCACGCTGATCGAAGCCGGGTACAAGAATTCCGCCGCCGTCTCGTGGTTCGGCATCCTGGCGCCGGCCGGCACGCCCGCGGACATCGTCCGCACGCTCAATGTCGAGATCAACAAGGTGCTGCAAAACCCGGACTCGGCTTCCAAGCTCAAGGCCGACGGCGGTGACGTGATGGGTGGTACGTCCGAAGCCTTCGCCGCCTTGCTGGCGTCCGACATTCCTCGCTGGGGAAAGATCGTCAAGGACTCCGGCGCGACCATCGACTGACCGCCTTGCCGGCCAACGACGTCATGCACACGCGCCTTCAGGCCCCACGGCCAGTGCCTTTCTCCGAAGGCACCGCGCCGCCGCGCACGGCCATGCCGGCGGGTGCCTGCGACTGCCATGTGCATGTGTACGACGCGCGCTTCCCGGCAACGCCCGACGCCCTGCTGCTGCCGCCGGATGCCTCGGTGGATGACTACCGTCTGCTGCAGCAGCGCATCGGCACCGGTCGCGTCGTGCTGGTCACGCCTTCCACCTACGGCATCGACAACCGCTGCATGCTCGCCGGCCTTGCGGCACTCGGCGATACCGCACGCGGGGTGGCGGTGCTCGACGAGACGGTGTCCGACGCCGAGTTGCAGGCACTGCACGCCCTGGGCGTGCGCGGCATCCGCTTCAACCTGTCGCTGGGCGCGTACCCGCCCGCAGGGTCGCTGCGCCCGATGGCCGAGCGCATCGCGCCGCTGGGCTGGCACCTCCAGTTGCTGGCACCGCCCGACACGCTGCTGACGCTGGCGCCGGTGCTGCGCGACCTGCCGGTGGCATTGGTGTTCGATCACCTCGGGCGCATCGCGCCAGCCGACACCGGCCAGCATGCGGCGCATGCGCTGGTGCTCGGCCTGCTGCGCGAAGGCCGCGCCTGGGTGAAGCTGTCGGGCGGCTACATCGTCAGCGCCATGCACCGCACCGACGATGCCGCGCTCGACGTGCTCGCGCGCAGCTACCTGCAGGCCGCGCCTCAGCGCGTGGTTTGGGGCAGCGACTGGCCGCATGCCACCGCATCCGCCGGCCGGCACCCCATGCCGGACGACGCGGTGCAAGTCGACGCGCTCGCGCGTTGGTGCGGCGACGACGACACGCTGCGCCGCGTGCTGGTGGACAACCCCGCCGCCCTGTACGGCTTCACACCGGCCCGCCCGGTTTCCCTTTCCTGACGAGACAAGCGACATGAACATCAAAGACACAGCCACGCCCATCTCCCGCCGCCATGTGCTCGCACTCGCCGCTGCGGCCAGCCTCACCGCCATGGCGCCGCTGGCGCGCGCGCAGGGCCAATGGCCCACCGGCAAGGTGATCACCTGGGTCGTGCCGTACCCGCCGGGCGGCAGCACCGACGTGCTGGGCCGCAGCGTGGCGCAGCGCATCTCCGCCGCACTCGGCACCAACGTGATCGTGGACAACCGCGCCGGCGCCACCGGCACCATCGGGGCGGCCTATGTGGCCAAGTCGGCACCCGACGGCTTCACGCTGCTGGGGACCTCGATCGGCCCGCAGGCCATCGCGCCGCACCTGATGGGCAAGCTGCCCTACGACCCGATCGCCGGCTTCGAGCCGGTGGTCACCATCGGCACCATTCCGCACATCCTGGTGGTCGGTGAGAAGCAGCCCTTCAAGACCGTGGCCGAGCTGGTCGCCGCCGCGAAGGCGCAGCCCGGCAAGCTGGCCTACGCCTCCGGTGGCAGCGGCACCATCCTGCAGATGCAGGGCGAGCTGCTGAGCCAGCAGACGGGCGCGAAGTTCATCCACGTGCCCTACAAGGGCGACACCCCCGCGCTGCAAGACACCCTGGGCGAACAGGTGCAGTTCATGTTTGCGCCCGTGGCTGCCGCGTTGCAGCACGTGCAGAGCGGCAAGCTGCGCGCCCTGGCCGTCACCTCTGCCGCACGCCTGAAATCGCTGCCCGACGTGCCGACCATGGGCGAGTCGGGCATGACGAACTTCGTGGTGGAGCAGTGGCAGGCGGTCTTCGCGCCGGCCGGCACGCCCGCCGATGTGGTCGGCCGGCTCAACGCCGAGATCAACAAGGCGCTCAAGAGCGACGACATCGTCGCGCTGGCCAACCGCCTGGGCGTCACCCTGGTCGGCGGCACGCCCCGACAGCTCGGCGACCTGCAGAAGGCCGACTCCGCCAAGTGGGCCAAGGTCATCCGCGACGGAAACATCAAGCTCGACTGAGCCTGCGCCGCCGCATTCCCGCTTCTCCATCTCCGACCCTCTTCCAACAGGACCCTCCCATGAGCCAGCTCCCAGAAATCATCCGCGACATCGAACGTGTCGCCCCCGAAGTCGTTGCCCAGGCGAAGACTTTCCAGGCCGCCATCCTGGCCGACGTGGCCGGCCGCCGCGGCACCATGCATGCCCGCGTCGCGCCGGTGGACCAGCAGATGATCGTCGCCGGCCCGGCGTTCACCGTCGAAGTGCGCCCGGGCGACAACCTGATGATCCACGCCGCGATCGCCCTGGCCCAGCCGGGCGATGTGCTGGTCATCGATGGCAAGGGCGACCAGACCGCCGCGCTGATGGGCACGCTGATGCTCAGCGCCTGCAAGAAGCGCGGCCTGGCCGGTGTGATCGTCGACGGCGCCATCCGCGACAAGCTGGAAATCCTCGAACTCGACTTTCCCGTCTTCAGCGCCGGCTTCAACCCCGCCGGCCCGACCAAGTACGTGCCCGGCCGCATCAACCACCCGATCAGTGCCGGCGGCATCACCGTGAACCCGGGCGACCTGGTCGTCGGCGACGCCGATGGCGTGACGGTGATCGAGCGCGCCAAGGCGCCCGGCATGATGGACCTGGCCGTGAAGAAGGTGGCCGACGAAGCCGCGCGCCTGGAAGCCATCGACCGCGGCGACACCGCCAGCAAATGGCTGCCCGCCGCCCGGCGCGCGGCCGGCGTGTTGAAGGAAGGCGAATCGCTGTGAGCGCCCTTCCCGTTTCGGCCACCAAGAAACCGGTGGTGCTGGTCACCGGCGCCGACCTCGCGCCCCAGGCGCTGGCGCTGCTCGACGGCTACGAGGTCGTCTACGCCGGCAAGACGCCGACGGCCGACGACATCGTGGCGCTGTGCGGTGCGCATGATCCGGTCGCGGTCATCGTGCGCTACAACGGCGTCAACGCCGCCGCGATGGATGCGGCACCGTCGCTCAAGGTGATCTCCAAGCACGGCAGCGGCACCGACACCATCGACAAGACGGCCGCCGCCGCGCGCGGCATCGCGGTGCGCGCGGCCGTCGGCGCCAACGCGGCGGCGGTGGCCGAGCAGGCGCTGGCACTGCTGCTCGCTTGCGCCAAGTCGGTCACGCAGCTCAACGACCGCATGCACGCCGGCCATTGGGACAAGGCCACGCACAAGAGCCTGGAGCTCGGCGGCCGCACCATCGGCTTGGTGGGCCTCGGCGCCATCGGCCAGCGCTTCGCGAAGATGTGCGACGCCATGGGCATGAAGGTCATCGGCTTCGACCCGTTCGCGAAGGGCCTGCCCGACTACATCAAGGTCGTGGACATGGAGACCCTGTTCCGCGAATCGGACGCGATCTCCCTGCACTGCCCGCTGACCGACGAGAACCGCGGCCTGCTCAACGCCTCCAGCCTGTCGCGCTGCAAGAAGGGCGTGATCGTGGTCAACACCGCGCGCGGCGGCCTGATCGACGAACCCGCGCTGCTGGCCGCCGTGCAGAGCGGCCAGGTGCGCGCCGCAGGTCTCGACAGCTTCGCCGTCGAACCACTCGCGGCCGACAACGTGTTCAAGGGCCAGCCGGGCTTCATCCTGAGCCCGCACATCGGCGGCGTCACGAGCGACGCCTACGTGAACATGGGCACCGCCGCCGTACGCAACGTGCGCGCGGTGATCGAGGGCGTGGAGCCTTCGGCCATCGCCTGAACGGGCACCCAGCCCGACAGCGCCGCCCCAGGCTTCCGCAGAGGAGCCGGGCGGCATCCGAACACCGAAGGAGACACGACATGCATTTCACCGCTCGCACCACCGCCGCCCTGGCCCTGCTCGGCCTCGCCGCCGTCGCACCCCTTGCGCAAGCGCAGGACAACTATCCGGCCAAGCCGATCCGCCTCGTCGTCGGCTTTCCCGCCGGCGGCCCGACCGACGTGGTGGCCCGTGCGTTCGGCGAGTTCGCCGCGCGCTCGCTCGGCCAGCCGGTCGTGGTCGACAACAAGCCCGGCGCCAACACCATCCTTGCGGCCGAAGCCGTGGCCTCCGCGCCGCCCGACGGCTACACCCTGCTGCTGGGCGCACTCAACCACACGATGATCCCCGCGCTCTACAGCCACCGGGTCAAGTTCGACGCGCTGCGTTCGTTCGCACCGGTGTGCTCGATGGCCGTGAGCCCCACGGTGCTGGTCGTCGGCCCGTCGATGCCGGTCAAGACGCTGTCCGAGTTCCTCTCGGCGGTGCGCGCCAAGCCCGGCGAGCGCACCTATGCGACGCCCGGCAGCGGCAGCGGCGGCCACTTCGCGAGCGAGCAGTTCAACCGGCTCGCCGGCACGCGCATGAACCACATCCCGTACAAGGGCGCGGCGCAGGCCGTGACCGACCTGATGGGCGGCCAGGTGGACAGCTCCTTCGCCACGCTCGGCTCGGTCCTTCCGCAGGTGCAGAGCGGCAAGCTGCGCGCGCTGGCGGTGGCGTCGCCGCAGCGCTCGCCGCTGCTGCCGGACGTGCCGACCTTCGAGGAATCGGGCATCAAGGGCTACTCGGCCGATGCCTGGTACGGCCTGCTCGCGCCGGCCGGCACGCCGCCCGACATCGTCGCGAAGCTGACCAAGGCGTCCGCCGACTTCGCCCGCGCACCGGCCACGGCCGAGAAGCTGCGCGGCCTCGGCATGCAGCCGCAGAACACCTGCGGCAGCGCGTTCACCGCACAGCTCGACAGCGAGATCAAGGCGGCGACGAAGACGGCGCGCGAACTGAACCTGAAGCTCGACTGAGCAACGGACCATCGACCGAGACACCAAAACGGAGACACGCCATGACGACCCCTTTCATCTCGGTGCCGCGGCGGCTGCTGCTC
>CALRYR010000206.1:0-7313 GCA_943372425.1 Variovorax sp. YR752
CTGAGCAACTGGACGCCGTGGCTCACGGCGGCCGCGCCGGGGCTGATCTACATGTTGCTGTCGCTCGGCGCCTTCGGGTGGCTGGTGCTGAGGCGTTAGCGAAATGGGCAACATGAATGACATGAAACTCGCGGTCGTGCTGTTCGCCCACGGGTCGCGCGACGCGCGCTGGCGCGAGCCGGTCGAGGCGGTGGCGCACCGCATGCGAACGCGCCAACCCGATGTGACAGTGGCCTGCGCCTACCTCGAACTGGTCGAGCCCGACTTGCCCACGGCGGCAGCGCGCCTGATCGCCGACGGGGCACGCGCGCTGCGCGTCGTGCCGCTGTTCCTCGGCATGGGCAAGCATGTGCGCGAAGACCTGCCGCAGCTGATCGAAGCCCTGCGTGCCGCGCACCCGGAGGTGCTTTTCTCGCTCGCACCGGCCGTGGGCGAAACGACCGAGGTCATCGACCTGCTGGCCGATATCGCACTGCGCGACTGAGGTCGTCGAGCAGATCGATAGACCGAGAAGGCATAATGAAGTCCGCAATAAGACGGAATTTGTTATGAATCTCCACCAGTTCAAGTTCGTGCAGGAAGCGGTGCGACGGAACCTGAATCTCACCGAAGCCGCCAAGGCGCTTCATACCTCCCAGCCCGGCGTGTCGAAGGCGATCATCGAACTCGAGGAAGAGCTGGGCGTCGAGATCTTCGCGCGCCACGGCAAGCGCCTCAAGCGCGTGACCGAGCCGGGCCAGCACGTCATCGCCAGCATCGAGTTGATCATGCGCGAGGTGGGCAACCTCAAGCGCATCGGCGAGCAGTTCAGCGCCCAGGACAGCGGCACGCTGTCGATCGCCACCACCCACACCCAGGCGCGCTACGTGCTGCCGGTGCCGGTGGCCAAGCTGCGCGAGGCCTACCCGAAGGTCAACGTCAGCCTGCACCAGGGCTCGCCCGACCAGGTAGCGCGCATGCTGATCGACGAGGTGGCCGAGATCGGCATCGCCACCGAATCGCTGGCGGACTACGCCGAGCTCGTCACCCTGCCCTGCTACGAATGGCAGCACGTGCTGGTGCTCCCCAAGGACCATCCGCTGGCGAACAAGGAGCGGGTGTCGCTGGAAGACCTGGCGAGCGAGCCGATCATCACCTACCACCCGTCCTTCACCGGCCGCACCCGCATCGACCACGCCTTCGCGCAGAAGAAGCTCACGCCGCGCATCGCGCTGGAAGCGATCGACTCGGACGTGATCAAGACCTACGTGCGCCTCGGCCTGGGGATCGGCATCGTGGCCGAGATGGCGGTGCGCGACAGCACCAACGACGACCTCGTCGTGAAGCCCATGGGCCACATCTTCGGCCAGAACATCGCCCGCATCGCCTTCAAGCGCAGCGCCTACCTGCGCAACTTCGTCTTCAAGTTCGCGGAGCTGCTGAGCGACCGGCTCGACCGCAACCTGATCGCCAAGGCCCTCAGCGGCCAGCAGCAGGACTACGAGCTGTAGACCCTTTTCTTCCCGCGCCGTTCGACCTCCCATGAGCACCGTAGACACTTCCCCCCGCACGCCCGCCATCGCCACCAAGTTCCCGGCGATGGGTACCACCATCTTCACCGTCATGTCCGCGCTCGCCGCCGAGACCAACGCGGTCAACCTCGGCCAGGGCTTCCCGGACTTCCACTGCGACCCCAAGCTGCTGGCGGACGTGAGCGCGGCAATGGCCGCCGGCCACAACCAGTACCCGCCGATGCCCGGCGTGCTGCCGCTGCGCCAGGCCATGGCCGCCAAGATCGAGGCGCTGTACGGCCGCCGCTACGACGCCAACAGCGAGATCACCGTGACCGCCGGCGCCACGCAGGCCATCATCACCGCGGTGCTGGCCATCGTGCGGCCCGGCGACGAGGTGATCGTGCTCGAGCCCTGCTACGACAGCTACGTCCCCAACATCGAACTGGCCGGCGGCGTGGCGGTGCGCGTCCCGCTCACGCCGGGCACCTTCCGCCCCGACTTCGCGAAGATCGGCGCGGCCATCACGCCGAAGACCCGCGCGATCATCGTCAACACGCCGCACAACCCCAGCGCGACCGTGTGGACCGCGGCGGAGATGCGCGCGCTGGAAGAACTGCTCGCGCCCACCGACGTACTGGTGATCAGCGACGAGGTTTATGAGCACATGGTGTTCGACGGTGTCGAGCATGCCAGCGCGGCGCGCTACCCCGGCCTGGCGGCGCGCAGCTTCATCGTGAGCAGCTTCGGCAAGACCTACCACGTGACCGGCTGGAAGGTCGGCACCGTGGCCGCGCCCGCCGCACTGACGGCCGAGTTCCGCAAGGTGCACCAGTTCAACGTGTTCACCGTCAACACGCCGATGCAGCATGCGCTGGCCAGCTACATGGCCGACCCGGCGCCCTATCTGGAACTGCCCGCCTTCTACCAGCGCAAGCGCGACCTGTTCGCGGCCGGCCTGGCCAAGACCCGCTTCAAGCTGCTGCCGAGCGCCGGCACCTACTTCCAGTGCGTCGACATCACGGCCGTCAGCGACCTCGGCGAAGCCGACTTCTGCCAGTGGCTGACCCGGGAGATCGGCGTTGCAGCCATCCCGCTGTCGGCTTTCTACGGCAACGGTTTCGACCAGCGCGTGGTGCGCTTCTGCTTCGCGAAGAAGGACGAAACCCTGAACCACGCCCTGGAGCGACTGGCGAAGCTCTGACAGCGCGCGTCGGCAAGGCCTGACCGGCGAAGGCGCCGCTTTCCCTAGTCCGCCGCGCTCGAGCCGGCGACCATGAAGCCTCATTTGAACGCCCGAGGGCTTAGGAGAAATTCATGTCGACGATTCTGCTGGTCATCCTGATTCTGTTGCTGATCGGCGCACTGCCGACCTGGGGCCACAGCCGCAGCTGGGGCTACGGCCCGAGCGGTGGCCTGGGCCTGGTGCTGATCGTGGTCATCGTGCTGCTGGTGATGGGCCGCATATAGAGGCAAGGCCTCTCAGGCCCGAAAGAAGAACCCGCTTCGGCGGGTTTTTTCACGCCTGCAGTTGCGCCCAGGCCTTGTCCAGCCGCTTCACGCTCACCGGCTGGGGCGTGCGCAGTTCCTGCGCGAAGAAGCTCACGCGCAACTCTTCCAGCAGCCAGCGGAACTCGAGCATCCGGTCGTCCACCACGCCCTTGCGCTCGGCCACGAGGCGCCAGTAGCGCTGTTCCTGCGGCCGCAGTTCCGCCAGCTTGGCGGCATCGCGGGCCGGGTCGGCGCGCAGCTTGTCGAGGCGCGCGGTGATCGCCTTCAGATAGCGCGCGAAATGCTGCAGCTGCGGCCACGGCGTATCGGCGATGAAGCGCTTGCCGACGAGACGCTGCAGTTGCTGCGACGCATCGGCCGTGGCGTCGGGCTGGATCTTCGTGTCCTTGATCTTGCGCACCGCCACGGCGTAGTCCACCAGGATCACGCCGGCCAGCCGTGCCACTTCGTTGGCGATCAGCGTCAGCCGCCCGCGGCCTTCCTCGATGCGCTTCTTGAAGGCGAATTCGTCGGTGGGCAGCGGCTCCTGCAGGAAGGCACGGTCGAGCGCGACGTCGACGATCTGCGCGCGCCGTTCGTCGGCGGTGCCCAGCGGCATGTACGCCACGGCCATCTTCTGCAGATCGGGAATGTTCTTCTCGAGGTACTTCAGCGCATCCTTGATCTGCAGCGCGAACAGGCGACGCAGGCCCGCGCGGTGCTTCGCGGCGGCCACGGCGGGCTCGTCGAAGACCTCGATGCTCACAGCGTCGCCGCCGTCGACCAGCGCCGGAAAGCCGATGAGCGACTGCGCACCACGGCGCACCTCCATCAGTTCCGGCAACTCGCCGAAGGTCCAGGCGGTGTAGCGGGCGCCGGCCGGCAAGGCGGGTGCCGATGGCGCGGCCGGCGCTGGGCGCGGCGCATTCGCAGCCTTGGGCGCATCGGCAGCGGTGGGTGCAGCCACCGGCGCCGCCCGCACATTGAGCCCGGCCAGCGCCTGGAACGCACCACGCGCCTGCGTGCCGAGTTCGGCCTTCAGGGCGCCGAGGTTGCGGCCCATGCCGAGCTGGCGGCCGTTCTCGTCCACCACGCGCAGGTTCATGAACAGGTGTGGCGGCAGCATGTCGAGCTTGAAGTCGGCACGCAGCACGTCGATGCTGGTCTGCGATCGCACGCGCTTGAGCAGCACGTCGGTCAGCGAGCCGGCGCCGAAGATTTCGGGCGCCGAGAGCGCCTCCGCCAGCTTCGAAGCGGATTCCGGCAGCGGCACCAGCCGCGAGCGCGGGCGCTGCGGCAGGCTCTTGAGCAGCGCCTGGATCTTGTCCTTGAGCATGCCGGTGACGAGCCACTCGCAGCGCTCCTCGCTGACCTGGTTGAGCACGAAGAGCGGCACGGTGACCGTCAGGCCGTCCTTCGCGTCACCGGGCTCATGCAGGTAGGTGGCCGCGCAGTCGACGCCGCCCAGCCGGATCGTCGGCGGGAAGGACTGCGTCGTGATGCCCGCCGCCTGGTGGCGCATGAGCTCCTCGCGCGTCAGGTACAGCAGCCGCGGCTGGGCGCGCGACTGCTCCTTGTACCAATGCTCGAAGGCGGCCCCACTGGCCGCATCGGGCGGCAGTTGCGCGTCGTAGAAAGCGTAGATCAGCTCGTCGTCGACCAGCACGTCCTGCCGGCGCGCCTTGTGTTCGAGGCCTTCGACCTCCTTGACCAACTTGCGGTTGGCTGCGAGGAAGGGGTACTTGCTCTCCCACTGCCCGCCGACCAGCGCTTCGCGGATGAAGATCTCGCGCGCAGCGACCGGGTCGACCTTGGTGAAGTCGACACGGCGCCCGCTGTACACGACCAGCCCGTAGAGCGTGGCGCGCTCCAGTGCCGTGACCTGCGCGCCCTTCTTCTCCCAATGCGGGTCCAGCAGCTGCTTCTTCAGCAGATGCCCGGCGACCTCCTCCAGCCACTGCGGCTCGATGTTGGCGATGCCGCGGCCGAACAGTCGCGTCGTCTCGACCAGCTCGGCCGCGACGATCCAGCGGCCCGGCTTCTTGCGCAGGTGCGCGCCGGGATGCCGGTAGAACTTGATGCCGCGCGCGCCGAGGTAGGCCTCGTCGTCTTCCATCTTCCAGCCGACGTTGCCGAGCAGGCCGGCGAGCATCGACAGATGCAGCGCCTCGTAGCTGGCCGGTTGGCGGTTGAGTTGCCACTTGTGCTCGGTGACCACCGTGAGCAACTGCGAATGGATGTCGCGCCATTCGCGCAACCGCCGGATGTTGACGAAGTTCTGCCGCAGCAGTTGCTCGTACTGGCGGTTGCTGATCTTGTGCGTCGGAAGTGCCTCGGTCACCGGAGCCGGCGCCGCCGCGACCATGCGCTGGGCGATCGGCAGGAACGCGGCGTTGGCGCGCTTCTGTGGGTCGCCGTGCAGTTCGCGCCGGGTTTGCGGTGCGTTACCACCGCGGGCGTCCGCGATCCACTTCCACAGTGTCAGGTAGCCACTGAACTCGCTCTTGTCGTCGTCGAACTTGGCATGCGCCTGGTCGGCCTGCTGCTGCGCTTCCATCGGCCGGTCGCGCACGTCCTGCACCGACAGGGCCGAGGCGATCACCAGCACCTCTTCCAGCGCGCCGCGCGAGCGCGCCTCCAGAATCATCCGGCCGACGCGCGGGTCGAGCGGCAGCTTGGCGAGTTCTTGGCCGATCGCAGTCAGTTCGTTCGCATCGTCCACCGCACCCAGCTCGTTGAGCAACTGGTACCCGTCGGCGATCGCGCGCGGCGCGGGCGCCTCCAGGAACGGAAAGCGCGCCACGTCGCCCAAGTGCAGCGACTTCATCCGCAGGATGACGCCGGCCAGGGACGAGCGCAGGATTTCCGGGTCGGTGAAGCGCGGCCGACCGAGGAAATCCTTCTCGTCGTAGAGCCGGATGCAGATGCCGTTGGCCACGCGGCCGCAGCGGCCGGCGCGCTGGTTGGCGGCGGCCTGGCTGATCGGCTCGACCAGCAACTGCTCGACCTTGCTGCGGAACGAATAGCGCTTGACCCGCGCCGTGCCGGTGTCGATCACATAGCGCGTGCCGGGCACCGTCAGCGAGGTCTCGGCCACGTTGGTGGCCAACACCACACGGCGGCCGGTATGGCCTTCGAAGATGCGGTCCTGCTCGGCGGGCGAAAGGCGCGCGAACAGCGGCAGCACCTCGGCATTGCGCATCACCGGCTGCTGCGCCAGGTGCTTGCGCAGGTGGTCGGCGGCCTCACGGATCTCGCGCTCGCCCGGCAAAAAGACGAGGATGTCGCCGCCGTTGTGCGGATCGCGCCAGAGTTCGTCGACGCCGTCGGCGATGGCGTCGTTCAGGTCGTATTCGCGCGATTCCTCGAAGGGCCGGTAGCGCTGTTCGACCGGAAAAGTCCGGCCCGACACATAGATGATGGGCGCAGGGCACATCTCGCCCCCACGCTCCCCCACTTCGTGTGGGTCGCTGCCCCCCGAGGGGGCCGCGCCCGCCTTGGGGCGGCCCGGCGCCGGGCGTCGCGACGCGAAGTGCGTGGCGAAGCGGTCGGCATCGATCGTGGCCGAGGTCACGATCACCTTGAGGTCCGGCCGGCGCGGCAAGATTTCGCGCAGGTAGCCCAGCAGGAAGTCGATGTTCAGCGAGCGCTCGTGCGCCTCGTCGATGATGATGGTGTCGTAGGCCTTGAGCAGCGGGTCGGTCTGCGTCTCGGCCAGCAGGATGCCGTCGGTCATCAGCTTGACGGAGGCGTCTCGGCTCAGTCGGTCTTGAAAACGCACCTTGAAGCCGACGACTTCGCCCAGCGGGGTCTTCAGCTCTTCGGCGATGCGCTTGGCCACCGAACTCGCAGCGATGCGCCGCGGCTGCGTGTGGCCGATCAGCTTGCCCTGCCCCGGCGGCTTGTTCAGCTTGCCGCGGCCCAGCAGCAACGCGATCTTGGGCAGCTGCGTGGTCTTGCCCGAGCCGGTTTCGCCACAGACGATGACGACCTGGTTCTTGGAGATGGCCTCGGCGATCTCGTCGCGCCGCGCGGAAACGGGCAGCGACTCGGGAAATTCGATCTTCAGCGCGATCTGGGGCGGCGTGGGGTGGTCGGTAGCGGACAAGACAGGCGGTCGGGCACGGGGCACATCGGAGAGAATCGCGAATTATCCCCGCCCGTCCCCGCCGGCGCGCCGCCCGACTCCTGCCACCCTGCCCGCATGTCCACTGTCTTCAACTTCACCTTCGTTCCCTGGTTCCGCTCCGTCGCGCCGTACATTCACACCCACCGCGGCAAAACCTTCGTGGTGGGGCTCACCGGCGAGGCAATCGCGGCGGGCAAGCTGCA
>CALRYR010000207.1:0-7293 GCA_943372425.1 Variovorax sp. YR752
GGGCGGTGCCGCCATCGACCGCCCAGGCGATCGCTGAATTGGAGGTGCCGAAATCGATCCCGATCGCGGCGTGCGCAGTGCTCAAGATTCGCGGCGCAGTGCGGGGAACAGGATCACGTCGCGGATGCTCGGCGAATCGGTCAGCAGCATCATGAAGCGGTCGATGCCGATGCCGCAGCCACCGGTAGGCGGCATGCCGTATTCGAGCGCACGCACGAAGTCGTGGTCGTAGAACATCGCTTCGTCGTCGCCCGAGTCCTTGGCGGCCACCTGCGCATTGAAGCGCGCGGCCTGGTCCTCGGCATCGTTCAGCTCGCTGAAGCCGTTGCCGAATTCGCGGCCGGTGATGTAGAGCTCGAAGCGCTCGGTCACCTCGGGCCGGTCGTCGTTGGCGCGCGCCAGCGGCGAGATCTCGGTCGGGTGTTCCATGATGAAGGTCGGTTGCCAGAGCTTCTCTTCGACCGTCTCCTCGAAGTACATCACCTGCAGGCTGGCGAGGCTGCGCTGCGACAGCTTGTCCTTCTCTTCGGAGAGGCCGATCTTGCGCAGGGCGTTGATGAGCCAGGCGCTGTCGTCGACATTCGCGCCGGCGTCGGTGTGCTTGAGGATCGCCTCGCGGATCGTCAGCCGCTCGAAGGGCTGGCTCAGGTCGACGGGCTTGCCGCCGTACGTGAGCTGCTCGCTGCCGACCGTCTTCTTCGCGATCGTGCGGATGATCAGCTCGGTGAAGTCCATCAGGTCCTGGTAGTTCCAGTACGCCGCGTAGAACTCCATCATCGTGAACTCGGGGTTGTGCCGCACCGAGATGCCCTCGTTGCGGTAGCTCCGGTTGATTTCGAACACGCGCTCGAAGCCGCCGACGATCAGGCGCTTGAGGTACAGCTCGGGCGCGATGCGCAGGAACATCTCCTGGTCGAGCGCGTTGTGGTGTGTCTTGAAGGGCTTGGCGTTGGCACCGCCCGGGATCGGGTGCAGCATCGGCGTCTCGACCTCGATGAAGTCGTTGGCCACCATGAACTCGCGCAGGGCGCTCACGGCCTTGCTGCGGGCCTTGAAGCGATCGCGCGCGGTCTCGTCGGTGATCAGGTCGACGTAGCGCTGGCGGTACTTCTGCTCCTGGTCGGCCATGCCGTGGAACTTGTCGGGCAGCGGGCGCAGGCTCTTGGTGAGCAGCCGCAGCCGGCTCACCTTGACCGACAGCTCACCGGTCTTGGTCTTCATCAGCGTGCCTTCGGCGCCCATGATGTCGCCCAGGTCGTAGTGCTTGAAGGCGGCATAGGCCTCTTCGCCGAGCGCATCGCGCGTGACGTAGAGCTGGATGCGCCCGGTGCTGTCCTGTAGCGTCGCAAAGCTGGCCTTGCCCATCACGCGCTTGAGCATCATGCGGCCGGCCACGCTCACCACCACGGCCTGCGCCTCGAGCGACTCCGCATCGGTTTCGCCGTGGGCGGCGACCAGCGCCGCAGCGCGGTGCGCGGGCTTGAAGTCGTTCGGGAAGGCGACCTCCTTGCCACCGGCCTGCGCCGCGCGAAGTGCCTTCAGTTTCTCGCGACGCTCCGCCATGAGCTGGTTGTCGTCTATGGCGGGCGCGGGGGAGGTGGTGGGTTCGGTCATGGGAAGCAGGCTGGATGGCACGGGCGGCGCCGCGCAAAACCCGCCATTTTAGCGGCCGACCCCTCGTAAGCGGGCCGGATACGGTGCATCGGGCTCAGCGTGCGATGCCGTTGCGCTCGAGCAGGTCGCTCACGAGTTCGAGCCGCATCAGCGGGCTGTCGAGTTCCATCAGCCGCTGCTTGAGTTCGGACTGCATCGGCAGCAGCTCGCACCAGCGGTTCGCGACCCATCCGCAATCGTCGAAGCGGTACGGCTCGGCGATGGGCAGGCGCAGGTCCTCCTGCTGTTCCATGCGCCGGCGCTCCTCGAGGGTGTCGACCAGCCGGCGCAGCGCGTCGGCGGCGTGCTGCAGGTCGGCAGGCACCTCGACGGCGACATCGTCCGCGATGGCGTCGACCTCGGCGGTCCACAGCCCGTGCTTCTGCAGTTCGCTGCTGCGCACCCGGAAGCGCTGGGTGCCGATGCATTCGATCTGCATCAAGCCGGACTGCGGCGCCTCGAAGCTGCGGATGGTCGCGACGGTCCCGACCGCCGCGAAGCGCTCCGCGCCGGCACCGGCCACGCGCACCTCGGCGCCCTGCGTAAGGCTGACCACGCCGAAAGGCAGGCCGAGCTTGTGACAGCGCCCGATGAGGTCGAGGTAGCGGACCTCGAAGATACGCAGCGGCAGGTAGCCGTCGGGGAATAGCACCGAACCCAGCGGGAACAGCGGCAGCGGCGAGGGGATGGGCGTCGGCATGGTGGCGGAGGGCGTGTGTCTCTCGGACGCCACCCTAGCAGATCATCGCGACGCGGAAAGCCCTGCGGGCTTGCGCCGGACACGGTCACGCCACCGGCGTCTGACTATCATCGCCTTCCTTTCACGCCGTTTGCGCGCCATGCTCTATCAGATCCCTGCTTTCCTGCTCGACGTCATCGTCGGCCTCCTGGGCGGCGCCTGCCTGCTGCGGCTGTACATGCAGTACCACCGTGTGCCCTTCGGCAATCCGCTGGGGCGCTTCATCTTCGCCGTGAGCGACTGGATCGTCATGCCGCTGCGGCGCATCGTGCCTTCGGCCAAGCGCTGGGACCTCGCCAGCCTCATCGCCGCCTGGCTGCTGGTGCTTGCGAAGTTCGTGCTGCTGGCGCTGCTGATCGGCAGCCTGGGCCGCATGGCGATCCTGCCGCTGGTGTCCCTGGTCGGGCTGGCGCAGCTCGCGGTGTCGGGCCTGACGGCACTGCTGGTCGTCTACGCGGTGCTGTCGTGGGTGCCGGGGGCGTCGTCGGTGTTGCTCGACCTGGTGTCGCGTTTGGCCGAGCCGATCGTGCGGCCGCTGCGCCGCATCATCCCGCTGGTCGGCGGCGTTGACCTGTCGCCGCTCGCCGCCATCGTGCTGCTGCAGGTCGTGGCGATCGTCCTGGGCAGCTTGATGGGCAGCGTCTGGGCCTTGGGCCGCTGAGTCCTCAGACCACCGCGTCGGCGGGCTGGCGCAGCAGCATCGCCAGCGTGCTGGCAATGGTCTTGCGCAGTTCGCGGCGGTCGCTGATGAAGTCGATCGCGCCCTTGGTCTGCAGGAACTCCGAGCGCTGGAAGCCCTCGGGCAGCGTCACGCGCACGGTCGACTCGATCACGCGCGGGCCGGCGAAGCCGATCAGCGCCTTGGGTTCGGCGATCACCACGTCGCCCAGGAAGGCGAAGCCGGCGCTCACGCCGCCCATGGTCGGGTCGGTCAGCACACTGATGTAGGGCAGGCCCTTCTTCGCGAGCCGAGTGAGTGCGGCGTTGGTCTTGGCCATCTGCATCAGCGAGAGCAGGCCTTCCTGCATGCGCGCGCCGCCCGTGGAGGTGAAGCAGATGAAGGGCACCTTCTGCTCGATCGCGGTTTCGACGCCACGCACGAAGCGCTCGCCCACCACGCTGCCCATGCTGCCGCCCATGAACTCGAACTCGAAGCAGGCGACGACGACGCTGATGCTGTGCACCGAGCCGCCCATCACCACCAGGGCGTCGGTCTCGCCGGTGTTTTCCAGCGCTTCCTTGAGCCGCTCGGGGTACTTGCGGCTGTCCTTGAACTTCAGGGCGTCGACCGGCAGCACTTCCTGGCCGAGTTCGTAGCGGCCTTCGGCGTCGAGGAACGCGTCGAGGCGCGCGCGCGCGCCGATGCGGTGGTGGTGGGCGCAGCTCGGGCAGACGTTCTGGTTGTGCTCGAGGTCGGTCTTGTACAGCACCGTCTCGCAGCTCGGGCATTTGATCCAGAGCCCTTCGGGCACCTGGCGGCGCTCGCTCGGGTCCGTCTGCGCGATCTTCGGGGGAAGCAGTTTTTCTAGCCAGCTCATGGGTTCTCCTGGAGAGGGCGGATTATCGACCAGACGCGTTCTTCGGTGTGGCGGCCGGCAGGGCGTCGAGCGCCTGGCGGATTTCGGCCAGGAATTCGGCGACCCGCGGCACCACCCGCTCGCGCGGCTGGCCCTCGATCAGTTGGATGATCTTCGTGCCGATGACGACCGCGTCGGCGGCCGAGCCGACCGCCTGCGCCGTGCGCGCGTCGCGAATGCCGAAGCCCACGCCCACCGGCACACTGACGTGCTCGCGGATGCGCGGAATCATGCGGCCGACCGCCTCGGTGTCGAGGTGGCCGGCGCCGGTCACGCCCTTGAGCGACACGTAGTAGACGTAGCCGGTCGCGATGCGGCCGACCTGCGCCATGCGTTCGTCGGTGCTCGTCGGTGCGAGCAGGAAGATCAGGTCGATGCCGGCGGCGCGCAGGTCGGCGGCGAAGTCTTCGCATTCCTCGGGCGGGTAGTCGACGACGAGCAGGCCGTCGACGCCGGCGGCTGCCGCGTCGCGGATGAAACTGCCTTTGCCGTGCACGCCGTCGTAGCGCTCGACCGGGTTGGCATAGCCCATCAGCACGACCGGCGTGCGGTCGTCGGTCCGGCGGAACGTGGCGACCATCGCCAGCACCTGCTTGGTGCCGACGCCCAGCGCCAGCGCCGCTTCGCCGGCCTTCTGGATCACCGGGCCGTCGGCCATCGGGTCGGAGAAGGGCACGCCGAGCTCGATCACGTCGGCGCCTGCGGCGACCATGCAGTGCATCAGGTCGGGTGTGATGTCGGCATAGGGGAAGCCGGCCGTGACGTAGGGAATGAGCGCCTTGCGCCCATCCTTCTGGAGCGCCTCGAAGGCGGCAGCGATGCGGCTCATGCCTTGCCTCCCTTCACGCTCAGGCCGCGCATCGACGGCCGGTCGTAGAAGTCGACGCCCGAGAGGTCGGCCACCGTGCCGATGTCCTTGTCGCCGCGTCCGGAGAGGTTCACGAGGATCGACTGGTCCGGCCGCATCGTCTTGGCCAGCTTCATCGCGTAGGCCACCGCGTGGCTCGATTCGAGCGCCGGGATGATGCCTTCGGTGCGGCACAGGTAATGGAAGGCCTCCAGCGCCTCGGCATCGGTGATGCCGACGTACTCGGCACGCCCGATGTCTGCCAGGTGGGCGTGCTCCGGGCCGACGCCGGGGTAGTCCAGGCCGGCGCTGATGCTGTGCGTCTCGGTCACCTGGCCGTCCTCGGTCTGCAGCAGGTAGGTGCGGTTGCCGTGCAGCACACCGGGGCTGCCGCGCAGGATGGACGCCGAGTGCTTGCCGCTGTCGAGGCCTTCGCCAGCAGCCTCGACGCCGATCAGGCGCGTGCTCTCGAACGGGATGTACGGGTGGAAGATGCCCATGGCGTTGCTGCCACCGCCCACGCAGGCGACGACCACGTCGGGCTGCCGGTTCGCGATGCCGTTGTCGGCCAGCATGGCGGGCATCTGGTCGATGCATTCGGTGCCGATCACGCTCTGGAAGTCGCGCACCATCATCGGGTAGGGGTGCGGGCCGGCGACAGTGCCGATGATGTAGAAGGTGTTTTCGACGTTGGTAACCCAGTCGCGCATCGCCTCGTTGAGCGCGTCCTTCAGCGTCTTGCTGCCCGATTCGACCGGCACCACGGTGGCGCCCAGCAGGTTCATGCGATAGACGTTGGGGCTCTGGCGCTGCACGTCCATGCTGCCCATGTAGACCACGCATTCGAGGCCGTAGCGCGCGCAGATGGTGGCGGTCGCCACGCCGTGCTGGCCGGCGCCGGTTTCGGCGATCACGCGGGGCTTGCCCATGCGCTTGGCGAGCATGGCCTGGCCGATCACGTTGTTGATCTTGTGGGCACCGGTGTGGTTCAGGTCCTCGCGCTTGAGGTAGATCTGCGCACCGCCCATTTCGCGGCTGGTGCGCGCCGCGTGGTAGACCGGCGACGGCCGGCCGACGAAGTGCTTCAGCTCGTAGTGGAATTCCGCGAGGAAGGCCGGATCGTCCTTGAACTTCGCATACGCCTCGCGCAACTCGGCGATGGCATGGGTGAGCGTCTCGCTCGCGAAGGTGCCGCCGTAGGGGCCGAAATGGCCGGCGGCGTCGGGTTGTTGGTAGGTGGTCTGCATGGTTCTCTCGATCGATGGGGCCGCGCCCGTCGACAAAGAGACGGTGCGGCCGGTCAAAGGGGTGCGAACTCGGCTGCGCGTACGGCAGCGATGAAATCGCGGATCTTTCCGGCGTCCTTGATGCCTTTGGAGGCCTCGACGCCGGAACTCACGTCAACGGCCAGCGATCGGCATCGCGGCCGGAGCTGGCGAATGCCATCGGCCACGTTTGCAGGTGTGAGTCCACCACTCAAGACGAGGTGAGCGTCGACGGCGGTTGGAAGAAGTGACCAATCGAATGCCTTGCCGCCACCGCCGAACCCGTCGACATGGGCGTCGAGCAGGATGGCCTGGGCGTGGGAGAAATCGGAAGCGTATTTTACGAGGTCGAAGTCCGCCCCCGCCGCGCCGAGTGGAATCCGGGCCGCGCGCATGTAACGGTACGTGCCCCCGCCGCTGGATTCCCGGCATTGCGCGGGCGTCTCGTCGCCGTGGAACTGGGCCATGGCGCCGGGCACGGAGGCCAGGGCGCCCATCACCTGCGCGGGCGCCTCGTTCACGAACAGCAACACCGGCGTGACGAAGGGCGGCAGGCGAACGGCGAGCGCCGCCGCGCGCTGCACGGTGACGGCCCGCTTGCTGGCCGGGTAGAGCACGAAGCCCACGGCGTCGGCGCCTGCCTTGACCGCGTCATCCACGTCGGCTTCACGCGTGAGACCGCAGATCTTGATGCGGGTTCTGTGGGGAGCGGGCGCGATCATGGCGGGCCATCATACGCAGCGCCGCTGGCGCCCAGGGTCGCCTCGGAGGGGAGGCCCCAGGTCGCCTCGTACAGGGGACCGACGAAGTAAAGCCCGGCCGGAGAGAAGGTGGGGGCCGCGACCTTGCGGCTGCGCGCGGCCAGCACCTCAGCGATCCATTCCGGCCGCTCGTCGCCATGCCCGATACGGACCAGGCAACCCATGAGGTTGCGGATCATGTGGTGCAGGAAGGCATCGGCCTCGAATTCGAAGTGCCACTGGCAGCGTTCGCCGTCGGGCGAGACGTCCTTCTGCGTGACCGTGATGCGGCGCAGTGTCTTGACCGGCGACTTCGCCTGGCAGGCCGACGCGCGGAAGGAGCTGAAGTCGTGCTCGCCGATCAACCGGGCTGCGGCGCTGCGCATGGCCGTGCCGTCGAGCGAGCGCATCGACCAGCCGACGCGACCGGCGTCGAGGCTGGGCCGCACCGGTGATTGCGAGAGCACGTAGA
>CALRYR010000208.1:0-7286 GCA_943372425.1 Variovorax sp. YR752
ACTGCGGCACGATGGTCAGGTCGCTCTGCTTCACGCCGGCCGACGCCAGCATCGAGTACAGCGTGTACTGCGTGCCGGTGAACCAGGTGGCGACCTTCTTGCCGGCGAAATCCTTCACCGTCTTGATGCCCGAATCCTTGTAGGTCACGTAGGTGAACGGGGTCTTCTGCACCGTCACGCCGATGCACACCAGCGGCAGGCCCTTCTCGCGCGCCAGCAGGACGGTCTCGGTGCCGCCGGCCAGGCCGAAGGTGTCGTTGCCCGAGGCGACCAGCGTCTCGACGTTGAGGTTCGGGCCGCCGGGGTTGATCGTCAGGTCGAGGCCGCCCTGCTCATAGAAGCCCTTCGCCTTGGCCACGTAGAAGCCGGCGAACTGCGCCTGCGCCAGCCACTTGAGGCGCACGGACACCTTCTCCGCCGCCGAGGCGGGCATCGCCGCGAGAAGTGCCATCGAGGAAGCGACGGCGGCCAGGAAACGCAAGGACTTGGAAGACATCTGAGACCTCATGAATACAAAAAATAGCTTAAGCAGTATTCATGCCAATCAATTCGACATTGTTTGGCGGTCTTGAAGGGCTGGTTTGGCCCGAAACATGCACCCGATCGCGACGTTCGCCCCAACTTCGAGCCCGCATGCATCCAGATTCAGCACTGACCGAACTTTCCGCCCGCGACGCAGCCTCGCGCATGGCAAGCGGCGACTTGCGCGTCACCGACTACGCGCAGGCGCTGCTGGCGCAGGCCGAAGCCAGCGCCCCGTTCAACGCGCTGATCCATCTGGACCGCGACGGACTGCTGGCCGACGCCGCCGCGCTCGCTGCCGCGCCGCGGCCCGGCGCGGGCACGCTGCCGCTGTACGGCGTGCCACTGGCCTTCAAGGACAACATCGACGTCGCCGGCCTGCCGACGACCGCCGGCAGCGCCTGGATGCGCAGCCACGTGCCCCAGCGCTCCGCAGGCGTGACGCAGCGCCTGCGCGCGGCCGGCGCCCTGGTGCTCGGCAAGACCAACCTGCACGAGTGGTGCCAGGGCGTGACCGGCCACAACCACAGCTTCGGGCCCTCGCGCAATCCCTTCGACCCCACGCGCGTCACCGGCGGTTCCAGCGGCGGCAATGCGGCGCTGCTGGGACTGCGCGGCACACCGATGGCGATCGGCACCGACACGGGCGGCTCGGTGCGGGTGCCGGCTGCCCTGTGCGGACTGGTGGGCTTCCGGCCGACGGTGCAGCGCTGGCCGCACGACGGGCTGGTGCCGATCTCGCCGACCTTCGACACCGCCGGCGTCATGGCGCGCTCGGTGGACGACTGCGTGCTGGCCGACCATGCCGTGGCCGGCGGGCCGCTGCAGCTCACGGCGATGCCGCTGGCTGGCGTACGGCTGGGCGTGCCCGAGGCGTACTTCTGGGACGACGTCGATCCGCCCGTGGCCGAACTGGCCCGCGCCACGCTCACGCGCCTGCGCGAGGCCGGCGCGGTGCTGCTGCCCTGTGACCTGGCGGAGGCCGGCGCCCTCTTCCAGCAAGGCGCGATGTCGATCTCGCTGTACGAGATCCTTCCGGCGCTGGCCGCGTACTTCGCGTCGCACGGGCGGCCCTTCGATCCGCGGGCGCTAGCCGAGAGCATCGCGAGCCCCGACGTCCGCCCCTTGTTCGAGCGACCGCTCGGCCCGGACGCCATCACCGCCGCGGCCTACGCGCACGCCCTGCACACGCTGCGCCCGGCCCTGCAGGCGGCCTACAGCCGGTGCTTCGAGCAGCACGGCATCGCCGCGCTGGTGTTCCCGACCAGCCCGCTCACGGCTGCACGCATCGGCGAAGACGTCGAACTCGCGCTGTGCGGCCGGCCCACCACGGCATTCCAGAGCTACATCCGCAACACCGGCCCGGCCGGCATGGCGGGCCTGCCCGCGCTCAGCCTGCCGATGGGCCTGACGCGCGACGGCCTGCCGGCCGGCCTCGAGCTGACCGGCCCGGCGGGCGCCGACAGCGCCCTGCTTGCACTGGCGCTGGGCATCGAGGCGGCCTTGCCGGCGGCGCCGCGGCCACCTCCAATCGTCAGCGCGACATAGCCCTCGCCAGCACCGGCGCCAGCGCGACGCCGGTGTGCGTGCCGAGCTTGACCACGTCTTCCGGCGGCGCCGCGGCGACGATGCGCCCGCCGCCGTTGCCGCCCTCCGGGCCGAGGTCGATCAGCCAGTCCGCTTCGGCGATCACGTCGAGGTCGTGCTCGATCACCACCACGCTGTGGCCGCCGTTGACCAGCCGATGCAGCACGTGGATCAGCTTCTCGACGTCGGCCATGTGCAGGCCGACCGTCGGCTCGTCGAGCACGTACAGCGTGTGCGGCGCCTTCTGCCCGCGGCGCGTGATGTCGTCGCGCACCTTGGACAACTCGGTGACCAGCTTGATGCGCTGCGCCTCGCCGCCACTCAGCGTCGGCGACGGCTGGCCCAGCGTGAGGTAGCCGAGGCCCACATCCTTCAGCAGTTGCAGCGGGTGGCTGATGTTGGGCATGGCGGCGAAGAAGTCGACCGCCTCGTCGACCTCCATCTGCAGCACGTCGCCGATGCTCTTGCCGCGCCAGGTGACGGCCAGCGTCTCGGGGTTGAAGCGCGCGCCGTGACAGACTTCGCACGGCACCTTCACGTCGGGCAGAAAGCTCATGCCGATGGTGCGGATGCCGGCGCCGTCGCAGGCCGGGCAGCGGCCTTCGCCGGTGTTGAAGCTGAAGCGGGCCGGCGCATAGCCGCGCGCCTTGGCTTCCAGCGTGTCGGCGAAGAGCTTGCGGATCGTGTCCCAGAAGCCGATGTAGGTGGCGGGGCAGCTGCGCGGCGTCTTGCCGATGGGCGTCTGGTCGACCTCGAGCACGCGGTCGATGGTCTCGTAGCCATCGACCGACGCGCAACCGGACCACGCCGCGCGCTTGCCCGCCGCGTCCTTGTCGCGGCCGGCCTTGGTCATGCGCTGGATGACGATCGCCTGCACGTTGGTCAGCAGCACGTCGCGCGCGAGCGTCGACTTGCCCGAGCCGCTGACGCCGGTGATCGCGACCAGGCGGTGCAGCGGCAAGGTGGTCGTCACGTCCTGCAGGTTGTGCAGGTCGGCGCCGTGCACCGTGAGCCAGTCGGGCGCGCCGGGTTCGGGCGGCGGCACCGCGCGCCGCTCCTGCAGCGGGTGCTTGATGGCATCGCGCAGGTAGCGGCCGGTCTGCGAATCGCTCGCCGCCTCGATGTCGGCGACGGAGCCTTCGGCCACGAGCCGGCCGCCACGCTTGCCCGCGCTGGGGCCGATGTCGATGATGTGATCGGCACGGCGGATGGTGTCCTCGTCGTGCTCCACCACCACCAGCGTGTTGCCCTTCTCGCCCAGCTTGTGCAGCGCATTGAGCAGGATGCGGTTGTCGCGCGCATGCAGGCCGATGGTCGGCTCGTCGAGCACGTAGCACACGCCCTGCAGGTTGCTGCCGAGCTGCGCCGCCAGGCGGATGCGCTGCGCCTCGCCGCCGCTCAAGGTCGGCGCACCGCGGTCCAGCGTGAGGTAGCCGAGGCCGACCTCTTCGAGGAACTCGAGGCGGCTCTTGATCTCGGGTACCAGGTCGCGCGCGATCTCCGCCTCGCGGCCGACGAGCGCCAGGCCCTCGAACCACTGCCGGATGTCCATCACGCTCATGCGCGCGATCTCGGTGATGCCGATGCCGCCCGCGCCGAACGGGCCCGCATGCGCGGCCAGATGCGTCGCCGGGCCGAAGCTCACGGCACGTGCCGTCGCATTCAGGCGCCGGCCTTCGCAGGTCGGGCAGACCGTCTCGCCGACGTCTTCGGCCTCGGGTTCCGCGAAGGTCTGTTCGCGGCCCTTCTGGTCGTCGGCCAGCACCGAGTCGTCGTAGACCTTGCGCTGGTCCTTCGTCAGCTTCACGCCCGTGCCCACGCATTCGGGGCACCAGCCGTGCTTGCTGTTGTACGAGAAGAGACGCGGGTCGAGCTCCGCGTAGCTGGTGCTGCAGACCGGGCAGGCGCGCAGCGTGGAGAACACCTGCGTGCGCCCGATGCCCGCCGTCGGCTCGCCGGCTTCCATCGCGGGCTTGAGCGCGTCGATGTCGCTCAGCACATGCACCACGCCCTTGCCAAGCTCAAGCGCCTTGGTCAGCGCCTCGCGCAGCGCCGCCTCGTTCGACGGCGACACGTCGAGGCTCGCCACCGGCAGCTCGATGCTGTGTTCCTTGAAGCGGTCCAGCCTCGGGAAGGGTGCGACCGGCAGAAAGCCGCCGTCGACCCGCAGGTGCGTGTAGCCGCGTGGGCGCGCCCAGTCGGCCAGTTCGGTGTAGACGCCCTTGCGGTTGCTCACCAGCGGCGCGAGCAGGCCGATGTGCTGGCCCTTGAAGTTCTTCAGTAGCTGCGCCGCGATGCTGTCGGGCGTCTGCGGCTGCACGGCTGCGCCGTCGTGGATGCAATGCTGCGTGCCGAGCTTGACGTACAGCAGGCGCAGGAAGTGCCACACCTCCGTCGTCGTGCCCACCGTGCTCTTGCGGCCGCCGCGCGACAGGCGCTGCTCGATGGCCACCGTCGGTGGAATGCCGTAGACGGCATCCACCTCGGGTCGGCCGGCTGGCTGCACGATGCTGCGCGCATAGGCGTTGAGCGATTCGAGGTAGCGCCGCTGCCCTTCGTTGAACAGGATGTCGAAGGCCAGCGTCGACTTGCCCGAGCCGCTGACGCCCGTCACCACGCTGAACTTGCCACGCGGGATGTCCACGCTCAGGTTCTTCAGGTTGTGCTCGCGCGCGTTGACGATCTGGATCGCTTCGCGGCCGAAGGTGGGCAGCGCACGCCGCGCCAGCTCGGCGCCGCTGCGCTCGCGCACCGCATGGCGCGACGGGCCGAGCGAGAGTTCGTAGTCGCGCAGCGCGTCGCCGGTGAGCGAGCCCTTCATCTCGCGCACATGCTCGGGCGTGCCGACCGCAACCACCTGGCCGCCGCCGTCACCGCCTTCGGGGCCGAGGTCGATCAGCCAGTCGCTGGCGCGGATCACGTCGAGGTTGTGCTCGATCACGACCAGCGAATGGCCGGCGTCGAGCAGCTTGCGCAGCGCGCGCATCAGGCGCGAGATGTCGTCGAAGTGCAGGCCGGTGGTCGGCTCGTCGAACAGGAAGAGCGTGCCGCGGCGCGCCACCGATTGCTTGCTGGCCGTGCCGCTCTTCGCGGCCTCAGCGAGAAAGCCCGCGAGCTTGAGGCGCTGCGCCTCGCCGCCCGACAGCGTGGGCACCGGCTGGCCGAGCTTCACGTAGTCGAGGCCCACATCGACGATGGGTTGCAGCACGCGCAGCACGTCGCGGTCATTGGCGAAGGTCGCGGCAGCCTCGGCCACGGTGAGGTCGAGCACGTCGGCCACGTTCAGGCTGCGACCGCCGCGTTCGATCTTCACCTCGAGGATCTCGGGGCGGTAGCGCTTGCCGTCGCAATCCGGGCAACGCAGGTACACGTCGGAGAGGAACTGCATCTCGACATGCTCGAAGCCCGAGCCGCCGCAGGTCGGGCAGCGCCCGTCACCGCTGTTGAAGCTGAACTTGCTGGCCGTGTAGCCGCGCTGGCGCGACAGCGCGGCCGTCGCGAAGATCTCGCGCAAGGCATCCCACGCGCCGACGTAGCTCGCGGGATTGGAACGCGCGGTCTTGCCGATGGGCGACTGGTCGACGAAGACGACATCGCTCAGGTGGTCGGCGCCCAGCAGGCGGTCGTGCTCGCCGGGCGATTCGGTCGCCTTGCCGAAGTGGCGCATCAGCGCGGGCGCGAGCACGTCCTGCACCAGCGTCGACTTGCCCGAGCCGCTGACGCCGGTGACGACCACCAGACGCTGCAGCGGGAAGTCGACGGTGATGTTCTGCAGGTTGTGCTCGCGCGCGCCTTCGAGGATGAGGCGCGGCGTGCTGTCAGTCACCGGGCGCTTGAAGCCCATGCCGATCTGCTTGCGGCCGCCCAGGTAGTCGCCGGTCAGCGTGGGGGCGTTGCGCAGTTCGTCGGTGGTGCCGTCGAACACGATCTGGCCGCCACGGATGCCGGGGCCGGGGCCCATGTCGATCACGCGGTCGGCCGCCAGCATCACGGCCGGGTCATGTTCGACCACCACCAACGTGTTGCCCGCATCGCGCAGGCGCAGCATCGCTTCGGTGATGCGGTTCATGTCGCGCGGGTGCAGGCCGATGCTGGGCTCGTCGAGCACGAAGAGCGTGTTGACCAGCGAGGTGCCGAGCGCGGTCGTGAGGTTGATGCGCTGCACCTCGCCGCCGCTCAAGGTGCGGCTCTGGCGGTCGAGCGTGAGGTAGCCGATGCCGACGTCGTGCAGGTAGCGCAGCCGCGTGGTGATTTCTTCGAACAGCAGCTTCAGCGCCTGGGCGTCGCCTTCGTTGGCGGTCGCGCCGTTGCCGCGGTGCTCGATGCCGTCGAAGAACTTCCGCAGCCGCTCGATGGGCAGCAGCATCAGGTCGTGCAGGCACAGGCCGGGCAGCGCCTCGAGCTGCGCGCGTGACCACTTCGTGCCCACCGGCAGGAAGCGCTTGGCCGGCGCGAGCACGGCGTCGGCGTCTTCCTTGCGGCCGATGCGCCACAGCAGGCTTTCCAGCTTCAGGCGCGCGCCGGCGCAGGTCGGGCACGGCGTGTAGCTGCGGTACTTCGACAGCAGCACGCGAATGTGCATCTTGTAGGCCTTGCTCTCCAAGTAGCCAAAGAAGCGCTTGATGCCGTACCACTGCTGGTTCCACTTGCCCGTGTAGTTGGGCGAGCCGTCGAGCACCCAGTCCTTCTGCGCCTGCGTGAGCTTGGCCCAGGGCGTGTCGCGCGGGATGCCGGCGTCTTCGGCGTGGCGCATGAGGTCGTCCTGCGCTTCCTTCCATGCGGGCGTCTGGATGGTCTTGATCGCGCCGGCGCGCAGCGTGAGCTTGTCGTTGGGGATGACCAGGCCGAAGTCGACGCCGATCACGCGGCCGAAGCCGCGGCACATGTCGCAGGCGCCGACCGCGGAGTTGAAGGAGAACATCGACGGGATCGGGTCGCCGTAGCGGATGTCGCTCTCAGGGCAGTGCAGGCCGGTCGAGAACTTCCAGATGGTCGGCTCCGCGCCCTCCTCTGCCGGCACCGCGTAGACCGTGAGCCGGCCCACGCCACGCTTCAGCCCGGTTTCGATCGCTTCCAGCACGCGGGCGCGCTCGGCCCCGGCCAGCCGGAAGCGGTCGGCCACGACGTCGAGCACCTTGCGAGGGCCGGTCGGCGTCGCGACCTCGCGCTCGGCCTGC
>CALRYR010000209.1:0-7284 GCA_943372425.1 Variovorax sp. YR752
GTGCCCTCCGACGCGCTCAAGGCCGACATGAAGAAGGTGGGCGACACGATGCTCAAGGAATGGCTGGAGAAGTCCGGCCCCGAAGGCCAGGGCGTCGTCGACGCCTACAAGAAGATGTAAACGAGGCCATCGCCACATCTCATGCGAAAGTCGCTGGACTTCCTCTACAACAGCGCCGCCGCCCTGGCGGCGCTTTTCATGATCGGTCTGCTGGTCATGATCCTGCTGTCGATCATCAGCCGGCAGCTGCACTTCAACGTCCCCGGTGTCGACGCCTACGCCGGCTACCTGATGGCCGGCGCCGACTTCCTCGCGCTGGCCCACACGCTCAAGCGCGGCGAACACATCCGCGTGACGCTGATCCTGACGCACCTCGGCCCGTCGGCCCGACGCTGGCTCGAACGCTGGGCCATGGGCGCCGCCGCCGTCCTGGCCGTGCTGTTTGCCGTCTTCAGCGTGCGCCTGGTCTGGAACTCGCACGCCTTCGACGACATCTCCACCGGCAACGACGCCACGGCGCTGTGGATTCCACAGCTCGCCATGGCGGTTGGCACCGTGATCCTCGCGATCGCCGCCATCGACGAGTTCATCATCGAATGGCGCGGCCGCGTCGCCCCGCAACACACCGAGGCCCTGCGCCATGAATGACGTCGCAGTTGCCGGTGTGCTGATCGTCACGCTGTTCCTCATTCTGGGCAGCGGCGTGTGGATCGGCCTCACACTGTCGGGCGTGGCGTGGATCGCCATGGAACTCTTCTCGACCCGCTCTGCGGGCGACGCGATGGCCGTCACCATCTGGGGCTCCGCCTCGAGCTGGACGCTCACCGCGCTGCCGCTCTTCGTGTGGATGGGCGAGATCCTGTTCCGCACCCGGCTGTCGCAGGACATGTTCAAGGGCCTCGCGCCCTGGATGCAGGCCCTGCCCGGCCGCCTGCTGCACACCAACGTGGTCGGCTGCGCCATCTTCGCGGCGGTGTCGGGGTCAAGCGCCGCCACCTGCGCGACCATCGGCAAGATGACCCTGCCCGAACTCAAGAAACGCGGCTACCCCGACGACATGGTGATCGGTACCCTCGCCGGGGCCGGCACGCTGGGCCTGCTGATTCCGCCGTCGATCATCATGATCGTCTACGGTGTCAGCGCCGACGTGTCGATTGCCAAGCTGTTCATCGCCGGCGTGCTGCCGGGCATCCTGCTGGCCTTTCTGTTCTCCGGCTACATCGCCATCTGGGCCCTGCGCCACCCCGACAAGATCCCGCCGGCCGACAAGAAGATGAACTTTCTGCAGAAGCTCAACGAATCGCGCAGCCTGATACCGGTCGCGCTGCTGATCCTCTCGGTGCTCGGTTCGATCTACGCGGGCATCGCCACGGCGACCGAGGCTGCTGCCGTGGGGGTCGTCGGTGCACTCATCATTTCGGCCGCGCAGGGTTCGCTGAGCTGGCACAGCTTCAAGGAAGCGCTGCTCGGCGCAACACGGCTCTATTGCATGATGGCGCTGATCCTCGCCGGCGCGGCCTTCCTGACGCTGTCGATGGGCTACATCGGCCTGCCGCGGCACCTGGCCGAGTGGATCGGGTCGCTGGGCCTGTCGAAGTTCCAGCTGATCATGATGCTGGGCGTCTTCTACATCGTGCTCGGCTGCTTCCTCGACGGCATCTCGATGGTGGTGCTGACCATGGGCGTGATCATGCCGACCGTGACCGCCGCGGGCATCGATCCGATCTGGTTCGGCATCTTCGTCGTGCTGGTCGTCGAGATGGCGCAGATCACGCCGCCGGTCGGCTTCAACCTGTTCGTGCTGCAGGGCATGACGGGGCGCGACCTGCTCTACATCGCGCGCGTCACGCTGCCGATGTTCATCCTGATGATCGCGTCGGTGCTGATCATCTACTTCGTGCCCGGCATCGTCACCTGGTTGCCGCAGCACATGTCGATGTAGGCAGCACGATGCCATCGATCATCGCCATCTGCATCGGCGCATCGCTGGGCGCCCTCGGCCGCTGGGGCCTCGGCCTGTGGCTGGGCGCCGGGCTGATGGCCTGGGGCACGCTCGCGGCCAACCTCGTCGGTGGCTACCTGATCGGCGTTTCGGTTGCGGTCTTCCAGGCCATGCCGGGGCTCGATCCGGTCTGGCGCCTCGCCATCATCACCGGCTTCCTGGGCGGACTCACGACCTTCTCGAGCTTCTCGCTCGAGGTGGTCACGTTGATGATGGAAGGCCGCGCCGGCGTGGCGGTCCTCACCGCCCTCACCCACCTGGCGGGTTCCTTCATGCTGACCTGGTTCGGCTTTCGCAGCGTGCAGTGGCTGTCAGCCTGAGCCCCAACACGCGTCCGATGGCCTGAAAAGCCGTCGACCGCGCTGCGGTTTCAGAGGCTACCGAGCAGGGGTGGTCGATAGAATCGACCGCAATGCCCCTTGCCTTGCTCGTCGTACTCCCCTTCATCGCCAGCGTGCTGGCAGCCCTGCTGCCTTCGAACGCCCGCAACCGGGAGTCGACGCTGGCGGGGATGGTGGCACTGGTCTGCGCGATCGGAGGGGCGCTGTATTTCCCCGATCTCGCGAACGGCAACGTGATCCGGCAGCGGGTCGAATGGCTGCCCGCCCTCGGCCTCGACCTCGTGTTCCGCATGGACGGCTTCGCCTGGCTGTTCTGCATGCTGGTGCTGGGCATCGGCGCGCTGGTGGTGCTGTACGCGCGCTATTACATGTCGGCATCCGACCCGGTCCCGCGCTTCTTCTCGTTCTTCCTCGCCTTCATGGGGTCGATGATGGGCGTGGTGCTCTCCGGCAACATCATCCAGATGGTGATGTTCTGGGAGCTCACCAGCCTGTTCTCCTTCCTGCTGATCGGCTACTGGCACCACCGGCGCGATGCACGGCGCGGCGCCCGCATGGCGCTCACGGTCACCGGCATGGGCGGGCTGTGCCTGCTGGCCGGTGTGCTGGTGCTGGGCCGCATCGTCGGCAGCTACGAGCTCGACGTGGTGCTCGCATCCGGCGAGCTGATCCGCAACCACCCGCTCTACACGACGATGCTGGTGCTGATGCTGCTCGGCGCCTTCACCAAGAGCGCACAGTTCCCCTTCCATTTCTGGCTGCCGCGTGCCATGGCCGCGCCGACGCCCGTGTCGGCCTACCTGCACTCGGCCACGATGGTGAAGCTCGGCGTGTTCCTGATGGCGCGGTTCTGGCCGGTGCTGTCGGGCACCGAGGAATGGTTCTGGCTGGTGGGCGGGGCCGGCGCCATCACCCTGCTACTGGGTGGCTTCGCGGCGATGTTCCAGCGCGACCTGAAGGCGCTGCTGGCCTACTCGACCATCTCGCACCTCGGGCTCATCACGCTGCTGCTGGGGCTCAACAGCCCGCTGGCCGCCGTGGCCGCTGTGTTCCACGTCATGAACCACGCGACCTTCAAGGCCTCGCTCTTCATGGCCGCCGGCATCATCGACCACGAGACCGGCACGCGCGACATCCGCAAGCTCAGCGGGCTGATGAAGCTGATGCCGATCACCGGCACGCTGGCCATCATCGCCAGCGCGTCGATGGCCGGCGTGCCGCTGCTCAACGGCTTCCTGTCGAAGGAGATGTTCTTCGCCGAAACGGTGTTCATCCAGTCGACGCCGTGGGTCGACTTCAGCCTGCCCGTCATCGCCACCCTCGCCGGCGTCTTCAGCGTGGCCTATTCCGCGCGCTTCGTCTTCGACGTGTTCTTCGGCCCCCCTTGCAGGGTTGCGACCCCCACGCTCGGCACTGACGTGTCCTCGCTGCCCCCCGAGGGGGCTGCCCCCGCCTTGGGGCGGCCCGGCGGCGGTGGCGGCGTCCCCAAGCAGCCCCACGAGCCGCCGCACTGGATGCGCGTGCCGGTCGAGTTGCTGGTGCTGATCTGCCTGGTGGTGGGCGTGGCGCCGGCCTGGTCGGTCGGCCCGCTGCTGGCGGCTGCCGCGCTGCCGGTGGTCGGCGGCGTGCTGCCCGACTACAGCCTGGCGGTGTGGCACGGCTTCAACCTGCCGCTGGTGATGAGCTTCGTCGCGCTGGCGGGTGGCGCCGTGCTGTACCTGGCGCAGCGTCGCGGCCGCGCGCGGGGTCTTCTTGACTACACGCCCGTGCTGCACCGCTTCGACGGCCAGCGCATCTTCGAGAACCTGCTGGCGCGCCTGAGCGAAGCGGGGCGACGCAGTCGCCGCCTGTTCGGCACTCGCCGGCTGCAGACCCAGCTGCTGGCGATGGTGCTCGTCGCGGTGGCCGGCGCCGGCGCGTCGATGTGGCTCACGCCCGGTGGCCGCGGCACGCGCGAGCTGCTGCCCTTCTCGCCGATGTTCGCGATGACCTGGATCATCGGCATGGGCTGCGCGCTGGCAGCCGCGTGGCAGGCCAAGTTCCACCGCCTCGCGTCGCTGATGCTCGCCGCGGCGGCCGGCCTGGTCTGCTGCATCACCTACATCTGGTTCTCCGCGCCCGACCTGGCGCTCACGCAGCTTGTCGTGGAGGCGGTGACCACCGTGCTCATGCTGCTCGGCCTGCGCTGGTTGCCGATGCGCAGCAAGGACGCGGTGCAGCCGGCCTCGGCACGGCTGCGGCCCTGGGGCCGACGCGGGCGCGACCTTCTGGTGGCAGCCGCGGCCGGCTCCGGCATGGCGGCGCTGGCCTGGACCATGATGACGCGCGACTTCCCGCAGAGCATCTCGCCCTTCTTCCTCGACAACGCCCTGAGCCTGGGCGGCGGCACCAACGTCGTCAACGTGATGCTGGTCGACTTCCGCGGCTTCGACACCTTCGGCGAGATCACCGTGCTGGGCGTGGTCGCGCTCACCGTGTACGCGCTGCTGCGCCGCTTCCGCCCGGCCATCGAGTCGATGGCGCTGCCGACGCAGCAGCGCCTGCAGACCGACGACGGCAGCAGCGACCTGCTCAACCCACGCCGCGCCAAGGACACCGCCATCGGCTACCTGATGGTGCCGGCCGTGCTGGTGCGGCTGCTGCTGCCGCTGTCGGTGCTGGTCGCGGTCTACTTCTTCATGCGCGGCCACAACGCGCCGGGCGGCGGCTTCGTCGCGGGCCTGGTGATGTCGGTGGCGCTGGTGCTGCAGTTCATTGTCTCGGGCACCGAGTGGGTGGAAGAACACCTGCGCATCTACCCGCGCCGCTGGATCGCCATCGGCCTGCTGCTCGCGCTCGCCACCGGCGGCGGCTCGGTGCTGCTGGGCTACCCCTTCATGACGACGCACACCGCCCACCTGCACCTGCCTTTGCTCGGCGAAATCCACGTGCCGAGCGCGCTGTTCTTCGACATGGGCGTGTTCTCGCTGGTGCTCGGCGCGACGATGCTCATCCTCACCGCTTTGGCCCACCAATCGGTGCGCAGCCACCGCTGGGCCGACGAGCAGGCCGAGCGCGAAGCCGCCGAGGCCGATGCCATGCCGACCGCGGAGGGCGCCGCCTGATGGAAGCCGTCCTCGCCATCGCCATCGGCGTGCTCACCGGTTCGGGCGTGTACCTGCTGCTGCGCCCGCGCACCTTCCAGGTCATCATGGGCCTGACGCTGATCGCCTACGCCGTCAACCTGTTCATCTTCAGCATGGGCCGGCTGAAGGTCGACAGCGAGCCGGTGCTGATCCCCGGCGTGGCATCCACCTTGGCGAACACGGCCGACCCGATGCCGCAGGCGCTGGTGCTGACCGCCATCGTGATCGGCTTCGCCATGACCGCGCTGTTCCTGGTCGTGATGCTGGCCTCGCGCGGGCTGAGCGGCACCGACCACGTCGACGGCGAAGAGCGCACCCGGGAGGCCGGCGAATGACCGAGCTGGTGCGCTTCCTCGACCGCTTCCTCGAATTCAGCATGCCGCACCTGGTGGCGGTGCCGATTCTGGTGCCGATGCTGACGGCCGCGCTGATGCTGCTGCTCGACGAGAAGCGCCGCCGCATCAAGTCGGCGTTGAGCGTGGCCTCCGGCCTGATCGGCCTGCTGGTCGCGCTGGCGCTGCTGCGCTGGGTCAATGCCGTCGACACCGGCAACGGCCCAGGCTCCGTCGGCGTGTACCTCGCGGGCAACTGGCGCGCGCCCTTCGGCATCGTGCTGGTGGCCGACCGGCTCTCGAGCATGATGGTCGCGCTCACCGGTGTGGTCGCCTTCGCCGCGTCGATCTACTCGACCTCGCGCTGGGATCGCGCGGGCGTGCACTTCCATCCCCTGCTGCAACTGCAGTTGATGGGCCTGAACGGCGCTTTCCTCACGGGCGATCTGTTCAACCTGTTCGTGTTCTTCGAGGTGATGCTGGCCGCCTCGTACGGGTTGCTTCTGCACGGTTCGGGGCGGCTGCGGGTGTCCGCGGGGCTGCACTACGTCGCCATCAACCTCGCGGCCTCCTCGCTGTTCCTGATCGGTGCGGCGCTGCTCTACGGCGTGACCGGCACGCTCAACATGGCCGATCTGGGCATGCGCATCGCCCAGCTCGATGCCGGCGACCGCGGGCTGGTGCATGCGGCCGCCGCCATCCTGGCGACCGCCTTCTTCGCCAAGGCCGGCGCCTGGCCGCTCAACTTCTGGCTGGTGCCGGCCTACAGCGCCGCCGTGTCGCCGGTGAGCGCAGTGTTCGCGCTGCTCACCAAGCTGGGCCTCTACACCGTGCTGCGGCTGTGGACACTGCTGTTCGCCCCAGACACCGGCGCCTCCGCGCAGTTCGGCCACGACGTGCTGGTCGGCATCGGGCTGGCCACGCTCTGCGTCGGCGCGCTCGGCATCGTCGGCACCCAGCGGCTGTCGAACCTCGCGGGCTTCAGCGTGCTGGTGTCGGCCGGCACGCTGCTGGCGGCGGTCGGGTTGGGTCAGCCTGCCATCTGGGCCGGCGCGCTGTATTACATGCTGAGCTCCACGCTCGCGATCAGCGCCTTCTTCCTGCTGATCGACATGATCGAGCGCTGGCGCAATGCGGGCGCCAGCATCGCACCGCACGAAGCCGCCGACAACGCGCCCTTCCTGTCGGAAGACCTCACGGCGTCGAACGACGTGAACCTCGACGACGAACAGCAGGCGCTCTACGGCCGCGCGATCCCGGCCGGCGTGGCCTTTCTGGGCCTGGGTTTCATCGGCTGCACGCTGCTGCTGGCCGGGCTGCCGCCGCTGTCGGGCTTCGTCGGCAAGTTCGCCATGCTGTCGGGCCTGCTCGATGCACCCGTCGTGAGCCGCTCGAGCTGGCTCTTCCTCGGCTTGCTGCTGGCCTCGGGCTTCATGACGCTGGTGGCGCTGAGCCGCACCGGCATCCGCCATTTCTGGACGCAG
>CALRYR010000210.1:0-7248 GCA_943372425.1 Variovorax sp. YR752
CGACCGCGCCCAGGAAGGTGGGCAGGCCTTCGAGCACGGTCACTTCGGCACCGAGGCGGCGCCAGACCGAGCCCATCTCAAGGCCGATCACGCCCGAGCCGATCAGCGCCAGCTTCTTGGGCACTGCGCCGACGCGCAGCGCGCCGTCGTTCGACAGGATGTTCTGTTCATCGAAGGGTGCACCCGGCAGCGCGCGGGCGTTGGAGCCCGTGGCCACGATGATGTGCTTGCCGACGATCGCTTCTTCGGCAGCGCCGGCCACCTTGAGCTCGTAGCCACCGTCGGCGGCCTTCACGAAGGATGCGCGGCCGTGGAAGAACGTGATCTTGTTCTTCTTGAACAGGTACGCGACACCGTCGTTGTTCTGCTTCACGACCTGGTCCTTGCGGGCCAGCATCTTGCCCACGTCGAGCTCCAGGCCCTTCACGTTGATGCCGTGCTCGGCAAAGTGCTTGCCGGCGTGCTCGTAGTGCTCGGACGATTGCAGCAGCGCCTTCGACGGAATGCATCCGATGTTGGTGCAGGTGCCGCCGAGCGCAGGGCCGCCCTTGTCGTTCTTCCATTCGTCGACGCAGGCGACGTTGAAGCCGAGTTGTGCGGCGCGGATGGCGGCGATGTAGCCGCCGGGGCCGCCGCCGATGACGATGACGTCGAAATTCTTGCTCATTCAAATCTCCAGTGGCCGCCGTCAAACGGGGCCGATTCGGAAGGCACCGCGGAACCGGCTTTGCCGGGCCGCTGGTGTCGCCCCCTCGAGGGGGAGGCGCCGCAGGCGCATCGGGGGTGGGTCAGATGTCGAAGAGAAGGCGCGACGGATCTTCCAGCGCTTCCTTCATGGCGACCAGGCCCAGCACGGCTTCGCGGCCGTCGATGATGCGGTGGTCGTACGACATGGCGAGGTAGTTCATCGGGCGGATGACGATCTGGCCGTTCTCCACCACTGCGCGGTCCTTGGTCGCGTGCACACCCAGGATGGCCGACTGCGGCGGGTTGATGATGGGCGTCGACAGCATCGAGCCGAAGGTGCCGCCATTGGAGATGGAGAAGGTGCCGCCGGTCATGTCTTCGATGCCCAGCTTGCCGTCTTGCGCCTTCTTGCCGAACTCGGCGATCTTCTTCTCGATCTCGGCGAAGCTCATCTGGTCGGCGTTGCGCAGGATGGGCACCACCAAGCCGCGCGGCGAACCGACGGCGATGCCGATGTCGAAGTAGCCGTGGTAGACGATGTCGTTGCCGTCGACCGACGCATTGATCACCGGGAACTTCTTCAGCGCGTGCACCGCGGCCTTCACGAAGAAGCTCATGAAGCCGATCTTGACGCCGTGTTCCTTGGTGAACTGGTCCTGGAACTTCTTGCGCATCTCCATGACCGGGGCCATGTTGACTTCGTTGAAGGTGGTCAGGATGGCGTTGGTCGACTGTGACTGCAGCAGGCGCTCGGCAATGCGCGCGCGCAGGCGGCTCATCGGCACCCGCTGCTCGGGACGCTCGCCCAGGTCCTTCGGGCTCGACGGTGCAGCGACTTGCTGCAGCGCGGGCTTGGCGGCCGGTGCCGGCGCGGCGGCCGGGGCCTTGGCGGTGGTGCCCGACGCCACGGCGCCGAGCACGTCGCCCTTGGTCACGCGGCCGTCCTTGCCCGAGCCGGCCACGTCGCCGGTCGACAGGTTGTTGTCAGCCAGCAGCTTGGCGGCCGCGGGCATGGCGACGTCCGACTTCGAACCGCCGGTGGCCGTTGCAGCGGCTTGGACCGGTGCGGGTGCGGCCGCAGCGGGAGCCGGTGCGGCGGCTGCAGGCGCGGCGGCGCCGGCCTTGCCTTCGGTGTCGATCTTCGCGATGACCTGACCGGCCGTCACGGTGGCACCGTCGCCTTGCACAATCTCGGCAAGCACGCCGGCCGAGGGCGCCGGCACTTCGAGCACGACCTTGTCGGTCTCGATCTCGATCAGGATTTCATCGACGGCGACGGCTTCGCCAGCCTTCTTCTTCCAGGTGAGCATGGTGGCTTCAGCCACCGATTCCGACAACTCAGGGACTTTGACTTCAACGATAGACATTTTGGAGAGTGCTCCGACTTCTATTTATAGGTGGGATGGATGACGAGGAGCCGGCTCACTTCGTGAGGACGAAACCCTTGAGCTTGCCGAACGCGCCGTCGACCAGTGCCTTCTGCTGCTCCTGGTGCAGGTGCGAGTAGCCGACTGCCGGCGATGCCGACGCCGCACGGCCGGAGTAACCCAGCTTCTGGCCTTCGGACATGTTCTCGTGGATGTAGTGCTGGACGAAGAACCAGGCGCCCTGGTTCTGCGGTTCGTCCTGGCACCACACCACGTCGACCAGGTTCGGGTACTTCTTCAGTTCGGTGGAGAAGGCCTTGTGCGGGAACGGATAGAGCTGTTCGACGCGGATGATCGCCACGTCGTCGGTGCCCTTCTCTTCGCGCTTCTTGGCCAGGTCATAGTAGACCTTGCCCGAGCAGGCGATCACGCGCTTGACCTTGTCGGCCTTCAGGTCCTTCGCGTCGGGGATGACCGTCTGGAACGAACCCTTGGTGAACTCGGACAGCGGCGAGGTCGCGTCCTTGTTGCGCAGCAGCGACTTGGGCGTGAGGATGACCAGCGGCTTGCGCAGGTTGCGCACCATCTGGCGGCGCAGGATGTGGAAGATCTGGCTGGCCGTCGTCGGCTGCACCACCTGCATGTTGGTGTCGGCAGACAGCTGCATGAAGCGCTCCAGGCGCGCCGAGCTGTGCTCCGGGCCCTGGCCTTCGTAGCCGTGCGGCAGCATCATGGTCAGGCCGTTGACACGGCCCCACTTCACTTCGCCGGATGCGATGAACTGGTCGATCACGACCTGTGCACCGTTAACGAAATCGCCGAACTGCGCTTCCCAGATCACCAGCGTGTTCGGGTCGTTCGACGCGTAGCCGTATTCGAAGGCCAGCACGGCCTCTTCGGACAGGATCGAGTCGATGACGACGAACGGTGCCTGGTTGTCGGCCACGTTCTGCAGCGGCGTGTAGGTGCCCGTGTCGAACTTCTCGCGGTTCTGGTCGTGCAGCACCGCATGACGGTGGGTGAAGGTGCCGCGGCCCGAGTCTTCGCCGGACAGGCGCACCGGGTAGCCGCTGGCGACCAACGAGGCGAAGGCCATGTGCTCGCCCATGCCCCAGTCGACGTTGACATCGCCGCGGCCCATGGCGGCGCGGTCGTCCAGCACCTTCTTCACCAGTGGATGCACGGTGAAGCCGGCCGGCACGGTCGTGATCTTCTCGGCAATACGCTTCCACTCGGCGGTCGGAATGGCGGTGTCGCCAGCGTCGGTCCACTTCTTGTTGAGGAAGGGGCTCCAGTCGACCGCGTACTTGCTCTTGAAGTTGGTGAGCACCGGGTCCGACGTGTTCTTGCCGGCGTCGAAGGCGGCGCGCTGCGCCTTGACCATGTCGTCGCCCAGCGTGTCGCCCAGGCCCTGCGCAGCCAGCTTGTCGGCGTACAGCTTGCGCGTGCCGGGGTGCTGAGCGATCTTCTTGTACATCAGCGGCTGGGTGAGCGACGGGGTGTCCTGCTCGTTGTGGCCCAGCTTGCGGAAGCAGATGATGTCGACGACCACGTCCTTCTGGAATTCCATGCGGAAGTCCAGCGCGAGCTGCGTGGCCAGCACCACGGCTTCGGGGTCGTCACCGTTCACGTGCAGCACCGGCGCTTCGATCATCTTGACGATGTCCGAGCAGTACAGCGTCGAGCGGCTGTCTCGCGGGTCGCTGGTGGTGAAGCCGATCTGGTTGTTGATCACGATGTGCACCGTGCCGCCGGTGGAATAGCCACGCGTCTCGGCCAGTGCCAGCGTTTCCATCACGACGCCCTGGCCGGCGAAGGCGGCGTCGCCGTGCACGATGATCGGCAGCACCTGCTTGCCGAGTGGGTCGCCGCGACGATCCATGCGGGCGCGCACCGAGCCTTCGACCACCGGGTTGACGATTTCGAGGTGGGACGGGTTGAACGCCAGGCTCAGGTGCACCGGGCCACCACGCGTGCTCACGTCGGAGCTGAAGCCCTGGTGGTACTTCACGTCGCCGCTGGGCAGGTCTTCGGGGGCGGTGTGGTCGAACTCGGCGAACAGGTCAGCCGGCATCTTGCCGAGCGAGTTGACCAGCACGTTCAGGCGACCACGGTGCGCCATGCCGATCACGATTTCCTGCACGCCCTTGACGCCGGCTTCGTTGATCAGTTCGTCCATCGACACGATGAAGCTTTCGCCGCCTTCGAGCGAGAAGCGCTTCTGGCCGACGTACTTGGTGTGGAGGAAGCGCTCCAGGCCTTCGGCGGCCGTCAGGCGCTCCAGCACGTGCTTCTTCTGCTCGGCATTGAGCTTCGGGTTGGTGCGTGCCGTTTCGAGCTTTTCCTGCCACCAGCGCTTCTGCTGGTGGTCGGTCGTGTACATGTACTCGGCACCGATGGTGCCGCAGTAGGTTTCACGCAGGGCGTTGAGCAGATCGCGCAGGGACATGGTGTCCTTGCCGAAGAAGGTGTTGCTCGTGTTGAACACCGTTTCGAGGTCGGCGTCGCGCAGACCGTAAAACGAAGGTTCGAGTTCGGGGATCGCCGGGCGCTCGGTGCGCTTGAGCGGATCGAGGTCGGCCCAACGGGCGCCGACGTTGCGGTAGGCAGCGATCAGTTGCTGGACCGCGGTGCGCTGGCGGCCAAGTTCGGAGTCAGCACCGCTGGCCTGCACCACGCGGGTCGTCCCCTGCTTCGCGCGCTCGGCGAACGCATTGACGACGGGAAGGTGTGGCACATCGCGCGCGCTGCTGCCGTCGGCGGCGGGTACGTGCTGCAACGCATCGAAGTACGAGCGCCAGTTGTCGGGCACGCTGCCGGGGTTCTCGAGATAGTTCTCGTACATCTCTTCGACATAGGGCGCATTGCCGCCGAAGAGGTAGGTGTTGCCTTGGTAGGCTTGATAGACGGGCGAAGAGTCGCTCATATTCCGCTGACTTTCGCTTCCCTGGAGGAAGCATTAGCTGGTTTAAGAAACCTTCCGCGGCACGGCTGGACCGGTTGGCGGATGCGACTGTGGCTAGGGAAGGGCCTGAGTACGATGGCATTGTGCCACGTCAACCCCGTGACAGCGGCCAGTGTGGTAGCAAGACCTCAACGGCCGAGCAGTTGCTGGATCTTCTGCAGCGAGGCAGGGTCGTCGATGGTCGTGAGGTCGCCCGGGTCGCGGCCTTCGCACACCGCCTGAATGGCGCGCCGCAGCAATTTGCCGCTGCGGGTCTTGGGCAGTGCGGCCACGAAATGCACCCGCGCGGGCCGTGCCAGAGCGCCGAGGTCATCGGCCACCCGCTTCATGACCTCACCTTCGAGCGCCGGGCCGGCGGTACCGTCCTTGGTGACGGCGAAGGCCACCGCCACCTGCCCCTTCAGCGCGTCCGCGACGCCGACCACGGCCACTTCGGCGATGGCCGGGTGGCCCGAGATCGCCTCTTCGATCTCGCGTGTGCCGAGCCGGTGGCCCGCGACGTTGATGACGTCGTCGGTCCGGCCGAGGATGTAGAAATAGCCGTCGGCATCGCGAATGCCCCAGTCGAAGGTCGAATAGACCATCCGGTCGGGGATGCTCTTCCAGTACGTATTGACGAAGCGCTCGTCGTCGCGCCAGATCGTCTGCATGAAGCCCGGCGGCGTCGGGCCTTCGACCACCACCACGCCTTTCTCACCGGGCGTAGTCAATTCTTCACCCGTGGATTCGTGAACGATCTTCACGCGCCAGCCGTACATCGGCACACCCGGGCTGCCGAACTTGCTGGGTTTCGCTTCCACGCCATTGGCGATGGTGATGATCGGCCAGCCCGACTCGGTCTGCCAGTAGTTGTCGATGATGGGCACGCCCAGCCCGTCGCTGATCCAGCGCGCCGTCGGTTCGTCCAGCGGCTCGCCGGCCAGGAACAACGCGCGCAGGCTCGACAGGTCGTATTTCCTGAGCAGCCCCGGGTCCTGCTTCTTGAGCACGCGCACCGCCGTGGGCGCGCTGAACATGACGGTCACCTTGTACTTCTCGACCAGCTGCCACCAGATGCCGCCGTCGGGCTGGCCGTCCAGACCCTGCGTCGGCAGACCTTCGTACATGATCGTCGCCATGCCCGCGATCAGCGGCCCGTAGACGATGTAGCTGTGGCCCACGACCCAGCCGATGTCGCTGGTCGAGAAGTAGGTCTCGCCGGCACGGCCGTCGAAGATGTGCTTCATGCTCGCAGCGAGCGCGACCGCGTAGCCGCCTGTGTCGCGCTGCACGCCCTTCGGTTTGCCGGTGGTGCCGCTGGTGTAGATGGTGTAGCTGATCTCGGTGGATTCGAGCCAGGTGCAGGGCACCACCGTGTCGGCGTGCTGCGCGGCAAGGTCGCGCAGGAGCTGGTCCCGGCCCGCGACCAGCTCCATCGGCGCGAGCCCGCGGTCGGCCAGCAGCACCGCGGCCGGTTTGTGCTTCGACAGCCGGATCGCCTCGTCAAGCAGCGGCTTGTACGCGATCACCTTGCCGGCGCGCGAGCCGGCGTCGGCGCTGACCACCACCGTCGGCTCCGCGTCCTCGATGCGGGAGGCGAGCGAGCCGCTGGCGAAGCCGCCGAACACCACGCAATGCACCGCGCCGATGCGCGCGCAGGCCAGCATCGCGAAGGCGGCCTCCGCGATCATCGGCATGTAGATCAGCACGCGGTCGCCGCGCTTCACGCCCAGCGCCAGCAGGCTGGCGGCGGTGCGCTGCACCTCGGCGTGCAGTTCGCGGAAGCTGTAGCTGCGCTCGCTGCCGGTCTCGGTGGAGACGCAGATCAGCGCCGGCTGATCGCCGCGCGAGGGGAGATGCCGGTCGACAGCGTTGTGGCAGAGGTTGGTGGTGCCGCCGACGAACCAGCGCGCGAACGGCGGGTGGCTCGCATCCAGGATCTGCTGCGGTGGCGTTTTCCAGTCGATGAACGCGGCCTGCTCGGACCAGAAGGCCTCGCTGTCGTCGATGGAGCGGCGATAGAAGTCGCTGTAGGAAGCGGTCGGGGTCGGCATGGGGTTTGTCTCCGGCATCGTCCCGCTCGGATCCGGGATCTGAATTCATGATTGGCGCCGGCGCTTGCAGGACGCTGACACCAAGACCCCGCCCTCCGGCGCCAGGCCGCGCCCCAAGGCACGGCCTTGATCTGCGTCAACGAATCAGCGACTGGTACTCGCGAAAAGCCGGGTGCTCCGCCGTGCGCAGCCATTC
>CALRYR010000211.1:0-7248 GCA_943372425.1 Variovorax sp. YR752
CGATGGCGTCGCCGTCCACCATGCCCAGCAACCGCAGCGCCGAGTGGATGGCCGCGTGCGCCACGTCGGGCGCGGCCGGGTCGGCATGCTGGCCGCATTCGAGCGTGACGCCATAGCCGCCGCGGCTGCGCATGTACTCGTTGGTGCCCCAGCCGAAGGCCAGTGCCGCGTCGTCGGCCGGCGTGCCGCCCGCGCGCTGCGCCAGGCCGGCGGCGTAGATGTCGAGCCAGCCTTCGACCACGCGCGGCGTGCCGATGTGCAGTGCCAGCCGGCCCTCTTCGGCGGCGCGCGCGAAAGGCTCGAGCGTGCCGGTGTTGTCGCGCGGGCCGATCATCGCGAAGGCCTCGCCCGCGCTCTGGAAGGAATGCAGGTCGAGCAGCACCTCATGGCGGTCGAGCAGCGGGCACAGCAGGTTGGTGATGCGCGCCTCGTAGTCGGCCGGCACCTCGCTCGGGCGGAACGAGCGGTTGAGGTTGCGCTCGCCCTCGCGCTGCATCAGCCGCCGCGCCAGCGGATTGGCGACGGGCACCAGCGTGAGCTGGCCGCGCCGCAAGGTCAGCGCCCCGCTGTCGAGTTCGGCGACCGCGCGTTCGATGCCGACGGTGCCGCAGGTCTCGTTGCCATGCACGCCGCCCAGCACGATGAGCCGCGGGCCGGGTTCGGTGGACGCGAAACTGTGGATGCGAAGGGTGTCTTGGAGCAGTGAATCGGCCATCGCCGAAGATCCTACAGGGGCCGGCCCGGCGGTCCTACCGGGCTTTTCCGCAGTGCATGGCACAAGAAGAAATTACAGGAGCAAGCCATGGCCACCACCCCACGCAACAAAGACAACCAGCCGCGCGACACCGATGCCGTGCGCCCCAATCAGGATGGCAAGACCAAGGTCGAGCAAGGCGGTGAGTCGGCACCGAAGCTGCCGCACGAGCGTGACGAGTCGTCGGGCAGCCAGCAGAACCAGGACGGGTCCGCATCGGCCACCGAACTGGGCAAGCGTGCCCACGACGACGTGGAGCGCGGCGTGGTCGACACCAGCCGCGGCGCGGAGACCGACCGGGTCTACAACGACAAGGTCAAGCCTTGACCGTGCCAAGGCTCGCACGCATCGCAGAAACCACACCGGCATAGTCCTTGGCATTGAAGATCGCGCTGCCGGCCACGAACGTGTCGGCACCGGCGGCTGCCACGCGCGCGATGTTGTCGGCCTTGATGCCACCGTCGACTTCGAGGCGGATGTCGCGGCCGCTCTGCTCGATGCGCTTGCGCGCCTGCTCGATCTTGCGCAAGGCCGAGTCGATGAAGCTCTGCCCGCCGAAGCCGGGGTTCACGCTCATGATCAGGACCAGGTCGATGTCGTCGATGGCCCAGTCGAGCGCTTCGAGCCCGGCACCGGGGTTGAACACCAACCCGGGCTTGCAGCCCGCGGCGCGGATCGCCTGGATGCTGCGGTGCACATGCGGCGATGCGTCGGGGTGGAAGCTGATGTAGTCGGCACCGGCCTGCGCGAAGGCGGCGGCCAGGGCATCGACCGGCTGGATCATCAGGTGCACGTCGATCGGCACCGGCGTGCCGTCGGCCTTTTTGGCGTGCGGCTTGAGGGCCTGGCAGACCATCGGGCCGAAGGTGAGGTTCGGCACGTAGTGGTTGTCCATGACGTCGAAATGGATCCAGTCGGCGCCGGCGGCGATCACGTCGGCCACTTCGGCGCCCAGGCGCGCGAAGTCGGCGGAGAGGATCGAGGGCGCAATGCGGTAGGTGGGGCTGCTCATAGGGTCAATTGTCGCAGCGTGCCGGCCGGGCGCAGCCGTTACCATCCCCGCATGTCCCAACCCGCCATGCGCGTCGCTGTCGAGCCACGTTACCTCGCCGACCAGTCCTCCCCGGAGGACCACGTCTACACCTTCGCCTACACCATCACCGTGACCAACACGGGCGACGTACCGGCGCAGCTGATCGCGCGCCACTGGCTGATCAACGACGTCTCGGGCCACGCGCAGGAGGTCAAGGGCCTCGGCGTGATCGGCCAGCAGCCCCTGCTGGCGCCGGGCGAATCCTTCCGCTACACCAGCGGCTGCCGCCTGCAGGCGCCGAGCGGCACGATGCACGGCAGCTATTTCTTCGTGAGCGAGCTGGGCGACCGCTTCGACGTGCCCGTGCCGATGTTCCTGCTGGAAGCCGACGCCCCGGGCGCCCAGGCTTCGCGCGTGCTGCACTGACGCGCGCGCTGTCCCCCGTTTCACACGCCCCCCACGGATGAGCGCCCCGCGCGATCTGTCGACCCTGCTCGCCCGGCTCGACCCGACGGCGGACGTGGCCGCGCGCCACGTCTGGCTGATCCAGTTCTTCGACTGGCTGCGCGGCGACCGCAGCACGCCCAGCGCCGCGGCGGCGCGCGTCGGCCTGCTGCTCGACGCCATCGACGCCCGGCCTGCGCTGCGCGCCCAGGCGCAGGCCTGGTGGGCCGTGTTCATCCACGACGTCGACCTCACGACGCTGCTGGCCGATTACGGCTTCGCCCCACGCACCGCGTTCCTGAGCGAACTGACCGACCGCCTGCGCCGCAAGCTGCTGCCGGGCACGCCCGAGACCACCGATGCGTCGGAGCTGTTCCGCATGGTGCTGCCGGGCGATTTCGATGCGCGCTGGATCGCCTTGCTCGACGACGCCGCCTTGGCACGCATCGGCGCGGTGCTGGCCGATGCGCCGGCCGACGACGCGCCCCGCTGGCGCCACACCGTGATGGACGCCGTGACCTACTGCAGCAGCCAAGTGGTCGCGGCCGGCTTCTCGCCCGAGCTGCGGCTGCGGATGAGCGACGCGGCGCGCGCAGCGCGGCCCTTTCACGCGCTCATGGCCGAGCTCGACGACCTGCGCGACGCCATGTTCCGCCAGCCCGTCGACGAGACCGAGCTGCAGGCCGCCTTCATCGCCTTCCGCGACCGGCTCGACGCCTGCCGCGCCGGTGCCTCGTCGGTCTACACCCACCTCGAGGACCACGGCATCTCCGTCGGCCTGGTGTTCCGCGTGCGCCAGCTGCGCGAGCGCGTGCTGCGCATCCGCGAACTGCTCGACTGCGTGATGGCACCCGCGCCGCACGCCAGCGTGGCGCGCCTGGTCGGGCGACTGGTGGCGGCCGGCGGCGAGCGCAACAGCCTGCGTGCCCTGGTCGCGACCAACTCGTCGATGCTCGCGGCCAAGGTGACCGAGCGCAGCGCCGAAGCCGGCGAGCACTACATCACCCGCGACCGCAGCGCCTACCTGCAGATGGTGCGCAAGGCAGCCGGCGGCGGCGCACTGACATCGCTGACGGTGCTGCTCAAGTTCGGCATCCTGGCGCTGGGCCTGTCGGCCTTCTGGGCCGGCCTGGGCGCGGGGCTGATGTATGCGGCCAGCTTCGTCGCGATCCAGCTGCTGCACCTGACGCTCGCCACCAAGCAGCCGGCGATGACGGCACCGGCGATGGCTGCCAAGCTGCGCGACCTGAAGGCCGACGGCGCCATCGACGATTTCGTCGACGAGGTCACGCACCTGGTGCGCTCGCAGGTGGCGGCGGTGTTCGGCAACGTGGGCACGGTGGTGCCGGTGATGCTGGCCATCGGCGCCGGCACCCAGTGGGCGCTGGGCCGGCCGCTGATCGACGCGGCGCACGCGCGGGAGGTGCTCCACGGCCTGTCCCTGGCCGGCCCGACACTGTTCTATGCGGGGTTCACCGGCCTGCTATTGTTCGCGGCCAGCATCGTGGCGGGCTGGACCGAAAATGCCTTCGTCCTGCATCGCCTCGACTCCGCCATGCGTTACAACCCCCGCATCGGTGCCGTGCTCGGCACCGAACGCGCCCGCCGATGGGCCGACTTCATGCGCACACACATCTCCGGTTTCGCGTCGAACATCTCGCTGGGCCTGATGCTGGGCCTGGCGCCGGCGTTCGCCGCCTTCTTCGGCCTCGGGCTCGACGTGCGCCACGTCACGCTGTCGGCTGGCCAGATCGGTGCGGCCGCCGCCTCGCTCGGCCCCGCGGTGCTGCACGAGCCCGCGCTGTGGTGGGCCGTGGCCGCCGTGCCGGCGATCGGCGCGCTGAACGTCGGCGTGAGCTTCTATTTCGCCTTCCGCCTGGCGCTGCGTGCGCACAGCGTGAGCGGGCTCGACCGGGCCCGCATCCGCCATGCCATCTGGGCACGCATGCGCAGCCGTCCGGCCAGCTTCTTCCTTCCTTCCCGATGACTTCCTTCATTCCCGCCGACCTCCTCGGCTTCTGGGCCGAATGGGTGCGCCCCTCCGCCGGCCTGCCCACCGTGTTGTGGTCGCTGCTGCTGGCGGCCGCGGCGGCCTCCGGCCACCTGGTGCAGCGCTACATGGGCATGCCCAAGGTGGTGGGCTATTCCATCGTCGGCACCATCGTCGGCCTGGCCGGCTTCGAGGGCGCGCTGTGGCCGCTGCAGGGCATCCCGCTGTTCCTGCTGGAGCTGGGCGTCGCCATCGTGCTGTTCGAGGCCGGCGGCCGGCTGCCGCTGCGCTGGTTCCGTCACAACCCGATGGTGCTGCTGCAAAGTCTGCTCGAATCGGCGCTGACCTACTTCGGCGTGTTCTGGACGCTGCACTGGCTGGGCGTGCCCAACCCGGTGGCCAACCCGGTCGCGCTGATGGCCATCGTCGCCTCGCCCGCGGTGCTCAGCCGCGTGGTGATGGACACCCGCGCCTCCGGCCCGGTGACCGAGCGCGCGCTGACGCTGGCCACGCTCAACACCTTCTATGCGCTCGCGCTCGGCTATGCGCAGGCCGGCCTGCTGGAGCGCGGCCCGGCAGGGCTGATGAACAAGCTCTACCCGGTGCTGGTGGTGCTGGGCGTGTCCTTCGTGGTCGGCGCGGTGCTGGCGCTGGCGCTGCGTTCGGCATTGCGCGTGATGAGCCCGACCAGCGAGAACACCTCGATCCTGCTGCTGGCGCTGATCGGCGTCGGCGCGGCGCTCGCGGCGCACTTCGGTGGGGCCGCGCCGCTGGCCGCGCTCATCGGCGGCATCCTGCTCAAGCAGCTCAACCCCAAGCCCTGGGCCTGGCCGCGGCAGCTGGGCACGGCGGCCTCGCTGCTGACCATGCTGATGTTCGTGCTGGTGTCGATCGTCGCCGCGCAAGGCGACTGGAGCCTGCCGGTGGCGAGCCTGGTGCTGGCGGTGATCGGCGTGCGGCTGCTCGCCAAGATCGCCGGCGTGGCCATCGCCAACCCTGGCAGCGGCGCGAGCTGGAAGCAGGCCTTCTGGGTCGGCTGCGCGATGTCGCCGCTGTCCTCGATCGCGCTCTTGATCGCGTCGAACTTCGCCACCGCTTCGCCGCTGCTCGGCGCGATGATCTCGCAGATCGCGCTGCCGGCCATCCTGCTGATGGAAGTGGTGGGCGCGGTGCTGGCCACCATCGCCATCCATGCCTCGGGCGAAAGCCTCAAGCCCTGGCTGCCCGAGGTGTTCCGGGGCACCGACGAGCGGGAGACGCAACGATGAGCATCGCCAACCTGCCGAAGTCGCCGCGCGACCGCGCCGTCCAACTCGAGCCCTTCAACAAGTCCGAGGCGCTGTCGCTCGGCGTGGAGCTCGAGCTTCAGCTGGTCAACACCAACGACTACGACCTCGCCCCCTATGCCGAGGACATGCTGCGCCTGATGGCGCAGACCCCGCTGCCCGGCAGCGTGGTGCCCGAGATGACCTCGAGCATGATCGAGATCTCGACCGACATCTGCCATTCGGCGCAGGACGTGATCGACCAGCTCACGCCGATCCGCGACGCGCTGGTGAAGAACGCCGACAAGCTCAACATCGCGGTGGTGGGCGGCGGCACGCACGCCTTCCAGCAATGGCACGAGCGGCGCATCTACGACAAGCCGCGCTTTCGCGAGCTGTCGGAGCTGTACGGCTACCTGAGCAAGCAGTTCACCATCTTCGGCCAGCATGTGCACATCGGCTGCCCCGATGCCGACGCGGCCCTGCTGATGCTGCACCGCATGTCGCGCTACATCCCGCACTTCATCGCGCTGTCGGCCTCGTCGCCGTACGTGCAGGGGCAGGACACGCAGTTCGACTCGGCCCGGCTCAACTCGGTGTTTGCCTTTCCGCTGTCGGGCCGTGCGCCCTTCACGCTGTCGTGGCGCGAGTTCGAGGCCTACTTCGCCAAGATGACCCGCACCGGCGTCGTGCGCAGCATGAAGGACTTCTACTGGGACATCCGACCCAAGCCCGAGTTCGGCACCATCGAGATCCGCGTGTTCGACACGCCGCTGACCGTCGAGCGCGCCGCCGCGCTGGCCGGCTACGTGCAGTCGCTGGGTGCGTGGTTCCTGGCCGAGCAGCCCTTCACGCCGACCGAAGACGATTACCTGGTCTACACCTACAACCGCTTCCAGGCCTGCCGCTTCGGGCTGGACGCGGTGTATGTCGACCCGGCCACCGGCGAGCACATGCCGCTGCGCGAGCACATCCTGATGACGATGACGCAGCTCGAATGGCACAGCGAGGCGCTCGGCGCCACGCGCCACCTGGCCGGGCTGCGCACCGACGTCGAAGCCAGCCGCAACGACGCACGCTGGCTGCGCGAGAAGCAGGCCAAGGAGAACCTGCTGGCCGAAGTGGTGCGGCAGGCGGCGCTGCGCTTCCGGAACCCCACCAAGTGAGCGCGATGGGCGAGTTTGATCTGATCGCGCGCTACTTCGCGCGGCCCGCCAAGCGCTCGCCATTGGGCACGGGCGACGACTGCGCGCTGCTGGCGCCTGCGCCCGGCATGCAGCTGGCCGTGTCGACCGACATGCTGGTCGAGGGGCGGCATTTCCTGTCGACCGTGGACCCGGCCCGCCTCGGCCACAAGGCGCTGGCGGTGAACCTCAGCGACCTGGCCGCCTGCGGCGCGAAGCCGCTGGCCTTCACCCTCGCGCTGTCGCTGCCGGCGGTCGACGAAACGTGGCTCGAGGGCTTCTCGCGCGGCCTATTCGCGCTGGCCGAGGCGCACGACTGCGAGCTCGTCGGCGGCGACACCACGCGCGGCCCGCTCAACATCTGCATCACCGTGTTCGGCGAAGTGCCGCGCGGCGCGGCGTTGCTGCGCTCGGGCGCGCGGGCGGGCGACGACCTGTGGCTCAGCGGCACGTTGGGCGATGCGCGGCTGGCGCTCGAAGTCTTCCGCGGCACGCTGGGCCTGCCGGGCGAACTGTTCGACATCGCACGCCAGCGCATGGAAACGCCGACGCCGCGCAACGCCCTGGGCCAGGCGCTG
>CALRYR010000212.1:0-7222 GCA_943372425.1 Variovorax sp. YR752
AGCTCAGCAACTGGCGGGCCGGCTCGGGCAGCAGGCGGTCGCCGGCGCGCATTTCCTCGCGGGCAGCCACGATGTCGATGGTCGCGGGCACGACGGTGGTCAGTTCCTTGCCGCCCTCCATCGAGCGCTCGACGGTTTCGCCGCGCTGCAACTGCGCCTTGCCGAGGTATTGCGCCTCGTAACCCAGGATCTCGCCGGTGCCCGGGTCCCGCAGCGGCGTGGCGTTGCGGAAGACACGGAACGTCTTGATCGGGCCGGCCGTCTCGACCAGCGGCGAATTCGATTCGCCGCGGGCGTAGGCGCGGTCGCCGCGGGCCAGCAGCACGCGGCTGTCGTTGCCCGCCACGATGCGGGGCGCGGTCAGCAGCGTGCCCTCGTCCACCACGATGGGCTCGCTCAGGAAGGGCTCGATCAGCGAGGGATTGAGCGTCGGAAGCGCCATGCCCGAAAGCGATTCGTAGCGGGTGCGCGGCGACAGGCGGATCGTCTGATCGCCGCCGCCCATGCCACCGCGGCGTGTGCTGAGGCGGGCGCGGCCGCCGGTCTTGTCCAGGTACAGCACCTGGCCGGGGTAGATGCGGTGCGGGTTGCGGATCTCGTCGATGTTCATGCCCCACAGCTCCGGCCAGCGCCACGGGCTGCGCAGGTAGAGGCGTGAGATGGCCCAGAGCGTGTCGCCGGACTTGATGGTGTATTCGTCGGGCGCGTTCGGGGCGAGTTCGCTGAGGGGAACACCCGTCTGGGCCGTCTGCTGCGCGGTGGCGCGCTGCTGCGGCGTGACCGGGTAGTTCTGCGCCAGCGCCGTGCTGCCGAACCCGATCGCGATGACGCTCGCCAGCGCAGTGAGGAAGGCCGGCCGGCGGCGTTGGATGCGGAGTTTGTTCATGGTTGGTTCGATGGTCACGCAGTCGCCACGCCGGGCGTACGAATCCTCACAATTTGCAACGAATTTTGCGCTGAAGCCCTTGAATGGGCAACGCTTATCGCGTCAGCCAGCGGCGGAGCTGTTTGGAATTGGCGAAAATAGCCACAATTTCCTCCCGACTTCATGGCCAAAAGAACCATCCTGAGCTTCCCCGACCCGCGCCTGCACACGGTGGCCAAGCCCGTGCAGGGGGTGGACGCGCGCATCAAGGCGCTGGTCGCCGACATGCTCGAAACCATGTACGACGCCAAGGGCATCGGCCTGGCGGCGACGCAGATCGACGTGCACGAGCGGCTGGTCGTCATCGACGTGTCAGAGGAGCGCGACGAGCCCATCGTGCTGATCAACCCCGAGATCGTCTGGGCCAGCGACGAGAAGGTGCTCAACGAAGAGGGCTGCCTGTCGGTGCCCGGCATCTATGACGGCGTGGAGCGCGCCACCGCCGTCCGCGTGACGGCGCTCGATGCCGACGGCGATCCGCAGACCCTCGAGGCCGACGGCCTGCTCGCGGTCTGCATCCAGCACGAACTCGACCACCTGCTGGGCAAGGTGTTCGTCGAGTACCTGTCGCCGCTCAAGCGCAACCGCATCAAGAGCAAGCTGCTCAAGCTGCAGCGCGAAGAGCAGCGGGACGCCGGGCGGTGATCGGTCTGCGCACGCTGTCGCTCGCACTGGCCGGCGTGCTCCTGGCAGGTTGCGCCAGCGAACCGACCCGCCTTCCGCTGGGAACGACGCGCGCCGATGCCCTGCAGCGCCTGGGCACGCCGACGGCCGTCTATCCGCTCGGCAGCGGCGAGCGCCTGCAGTACTCGCGGGCGCCGATGGGCACCGAGGTGAACAACGTCGACCTCGACGCCAGCGGACGGGTCGTCTCGATCCGCCAGGAACTCGACCCTGCACTGTTCGACCGCACCATCCTCCCCGGCGTGTGGCGCGAGGCCGACGTGCTGCGCACCTACGGCCGGCCGTTCGAGATCACCCGCGTGTCGTCCTTCGACGGCGTGATCTGGACCTGGCGCTTCAAGGCCCGCAACGAACGCCGCCTTCTTCATATCTACATCGACCCGACCGGGCTGGTGGCGCGTTATCACACGGCCGACGACCTGATGATGCGCGACGACTTCCGCTCGTGAGGCCGTCGTGACCCTGAAGATCGGATTCGCGGGCACGCCCGAGTTCGCCCGCGTCGCCCTCGAGGCGCTGCACGCCGGCGGCTTCGACATCGCCCTGGTGCTGAGCCAGCCCGACCGCCCGGCCGGCCGCGGCATGAAGCTGCAGGCCTCGCCGGTCAAGCAGTTCGCGCTGCAGCACGGCTGGCCGGTCGCGCAGCCGCGCAGCCTGCGGCTCGACGGCAAGTACCCGGACGAGGCGCGGGCGGCGCACGACACGCTGCAGGCCGCTGCGCTCGACGTGCTGGTCGTGGCGGCCTACGGGCTGATCCTGCCGCAGTGGGTGCTCGACACGCCGCGCCTGGGCTGCCTCAACATCCACGCGAGCCTGCTGCCGCGCTGGCGCGGCGCGGCGCCGATCCACCGTGCCATCGAGGCCGGCGATGTCGAAACCGGGGTGACCATCATGCAGATGGACGCCGGCCTGGACACCGGCGCCATGCTGCTGCGCGAGTCGCTCGTCATCGGCGACGACAGCACGGCGCAACTGCACGACCGGCTGGCGTCCATGGGCGGCCGCCTGATCGTCGATGCGCTGCACCGCGCCGCCGCCGGCACGCTGCAGCCGGTGCCGCAGCCGGCCGACGGCGTGACCTACGCGCACAAGATCGAGAAGCACGAGGCGGCGGTCGACTGGACACAGCACGCCGAGACGATCGTCCGCCGCGTCCGCGCCTTCGACCCCTTCCCCGGCGCCAGCAGCACGCTCGACGGCGCCGCGATCAAGTTCTGGGCGGCCCGGGCCCGCGCCGCCACCGTGGTCGAGGCGCCCGGCACGGTGCTGGCCGTGTCGCCGGCCGGCATCGAGGTCGCCGCGCACGGGTCCATCGTGAGCTTCACCGAACTGCAACGCCCCGGCGGCAAGCGCCTGCCGGTGGCCGATTTCCTGCACGGCTTCGACGTGAAGGCCGGCCAGGTGTTCGGCTGATGTTTCTGAGCGCCGACATCCGCAGTCGCCCGACCTTCCGGGAGGGTGTTGCCCAGATGGCGCCCATGGCGGTGGGCATCGGTGCCTGGGGGCTGATGACCGGCGTGGCCATGGTCAAGTCGGGCATGAGCGTGATCGAGGCGCTGGCCATGACCTTTCTGGTCTATGCCGGCAGCTCGCAACTGGCGGCCATCCCGCTGCTGGTGGCCGGCGCGCCGGCCTGGGTCATCCTGGCCACGGGCTTCTGCGTCAACCTGCGCTTCGTCGTGTTCAGCCTGCACCTGCGCCCGTACCTCATGCACATGCCGCGCTGGCGCCGCCTGGTGCATGGCTACCTGACGGCCGACCTGAGCTACGCGACCTTCACCACGCGCTATCCGTCGCCACCGGCCAACCGCGACGAGGAGCGCGCCCAGGAGGCCTTCCTGACCGGTGGCTACTTCATGACCTGGACCGCCTGGATGGGCATGAGCACCGTCGGCATCGCGCTGGCCAACCTGATACCGCAGGCCTGGGGCCTGGGCTTCGCCGGCGTGCTGAGCCTGGTGGGCATCCTGTGCTCGATGGCGACCACGCGCCTGCGCGTCCTGTCCGCGCTGATCGCCGGGGCGACGGCGGTGGCCGCCTACGCACTGCCGCTCAAGCTCAACATCGTGACCGGCATCGGCGTGGCCGTGCTCCTGTGTTTCTGGCTGGAGAAGCAGTTCGTGCGCGACCCGGCGGAGGCCGATGGATGACCGGAACGACTGACCTCTGGAGCCTCGCAGTCATCGTCGGACTGGCCGCCGTGACCGTCCTGACGCGCTGCTTCTTCTTCATCCTCGACCGGCCCTGGGGCCTGCCCGAATGGGCGCACCGCGCGCTGCACTACGCGCCGGTCGCGGCGCTGGCCGCGGTCATCGTGCCGGAGATCGTGATGACGCAGGGCCACCTCGTGCCCACCTGGCAGGACGCGCGCATCTTCGGCGCTCTGGCGGGCGCGGCCTACTATTTCTGGCGGCGTGGCGTCCTGGGCACCATGCTCGTGGGCATGGCGGTCTACCTGCCGCTGCATCTCGGCCTCGGCTGGTAGGCTGGTCCGTGGTCGAAGGCGCAAAACTACAATAGTTAAAGCTTTTTTCTTCCTTTCATCCTCATCCCACCTCCCATGAACGTCATCCGCTTCACCGATCTCTGTGCGCAAGGCAAGGTTGCCGGCCAGCGCGTCTTCATCCGCGCCGACCTCAACGTGCCGCAGGACGACGCCGGCCGCATCACCGAAGACACGCGCGTGCGCGCCTCGGTGCCCTGCATCCAGGCCGCGCTCGACGCCGGCGCGGCGGTGATGGTCACGTCCCACCTCGGCCGCCCGACCGAGGGCGCCTTCAAGCCCGAGGATTCGCTGGCACCGGTGGCCGAGCGCCTGGCCGAGCTGCTCGGCCGCCCGGTGCCACTGGTGGCGAACTGGGTCGACGGCGTCGACGTGGCGCCGGGCCAGGTCGTGCTGCTGGAGAACTGCCGCGTCAACAAGGGCGAAAAGAAGAACGACGAGGCGCTCGCCAGGAAAATGGCCGCGCTCTGCGACATCTACGTGAACGACGCTTTCGGCACCGCGCACCGCGCCGAAGCCACCACCTACGGCATCGCCCAGTTCGCGAAGATCGCCTCGGCCGGCCCGCTGCTGGCCGCCGAGATCGACGCCATCACCAAGGCGCTGGCGCACCCCGCGCGGCCGCTGGTGGCGATCGTCGCCGGCTCCAAGGTCAGCACCAAGCTCACCATCCTCAAGGCGCTGGCCGAGAAGGTCGACCAGCTCATCGTGGGCGGCGGCATCGCCAACACCTTCATGCTGGCTTCGGGCCTGTCGATCGGCAAGTCGCTGGCTGAGCCCGACCTGCTGGACCAGGCCAAAGCCGTGATCGAGGCGATGCGCGCCCGCGGCGCGGCGGTGCCGATCCCGGTCGACGTGGTGACGGCCAAGACCTTCGCGGCCGATGCGGCCGCCACCGTCAAGGCCGCCGATGCGGTGGCCGAGGACGACCTGATCCTCGACATCGGCCCCAAGACCGCCGAGATGCTGGCCGCGCAGCTGCGCGAAGCGGGCACCATCGTGTGGAACGGCCCGGTCGGCGTGTTCGAGTTCGAAGCCTTCTCGCACGGCACCGAAGCCATCGCCCGCGCCATCGCCGAGAGCAAGGCCTTCTCGATCGCCGGCGGCGGCGACACGCTGGCGGCCATCGCCAAGTACGGCATCGAGAAGGACGTGGGCTACATCTCGACCGGCGGCGGCGCCTTCCTCGAAATCCTCGAGGGCAAGACGCTGCCAGCCTTTGAAATCCTGAGCAAGCGCGCTGCCAGCTGACCGTCCGCCATGCGCCCATGAAAAAGCCCGCATCCGCGGGCTTTTTGCTGTCGGGGCGGGTCGAGGGTCAGGCCATGGCCGCCGAAGGTGCCCGCATCGCGCTGGTCGCGCGGCCCTGGAAGTCGGTCCAGCACTGGCGCGAGAAGTCGTAGAGCTTGCAGGCGCGGGCGGTCGAGAAGTACCACTTCCACGAGAAGGGCTGGACGATGATGCGCTCGGGCAGCAGGTGCTCGAGCATCTTCTGGGCTTCCTTCAGCTTGTAGAGCGGGATGCTCATGTCCACGTGGTGCGCCGTGTGCTCCATGATGTGGTGCATCAGCGCGCCGACCTTCATCGGGAAGGTCAGGTGCACGGTGGTCGACACGAAGGGCTGCGCACGCTGCCAGGCCGCCTTCTCGTCGTGCCACTGCACCTTGACGTGCGTGTGGTGGCCGTAGATCACGAAGCCCATCATGTTGAACCAGAAGGCCATCGGCACCACGAAGCCGAGCAGCAGCGCCAGCAGCACCGACTGGCCGGTGGCCAGCGCGCCGGCCGCGAGGGCGGCCATCCACAGCACGGCGAAGCCGCTCACCAGGGCGCAGTCCTTGGCGAAGATCGGCCGGTAGCTGTTGCCCATGGTCGCGCGCGACGGGAACATCATCTTTTTCCACCAGATCTCGACCATGTAGTACAGGCCCGGGCCCCATCCGCTGCGGTAGATGCGCTCGAGTACGCGGCGCACCGGCGACAGGGCGCGGTATTCGGCCTGCGTCAGCGGCGCCCAGACGAAGTCGACGCCCTTCAGGTTGGTGAAGCCGTGGTGCACCACGTTGTGCCCCATGTCCCAGAGGCTGTAGGCAGTGAGCGAGGGCAGGAAGGCGATGCGGCCCAGCCACTTGTTCAGGCGGCGGTGCGGCGTCAGGCTCTGGTGGCAGCCGTCGTGTCCGATGATGAACAGCCGGCCGATGACGAAGCCCGCCAGCAGCGCGGCGAGCAGCTTCAGCCACACGGACTTCAGCAGCACGGTGGCCGTGATGAGCGCGCCGAACAGCAGGTAGTCGATGGCCAGCAGGACGAAGGCGCGCACCGTGGTGCGCTGCGAAATCGGGATCAGCCAGGAGCGGATGATCTTGCGATGTGGCAGCGGCGCGTCGGGCGCGAGCGGGACGGGAACGGGTTCGGTCGGGGTCTGCATAAGACGTATCAAGGGAAAGAGGAACGACGGACTACGGCACACACCGTAACGCATTCATCGGAAGGGGATATGACGAAGATCAAGCAGCGCCGGTTGTCTGGTGCAACCGTGTCGCATGGTGCGCTTTCATCTCCGCATGTGAGAATTGTGCCAAAAGTGCCGTTGCGCACCGGCACACGGCCCCCGACACCCCCAGGAGACACAGTGGATACCACCCGCCTTCCCCGCCATGCCACCAAGATCGTCGCGACGCTCGGCCCCGCGTCGAACACGCTCGAATTGATCGAGCAGATGATCGTCCACAAGGTGAGCGTGGTGCGGCTGAACTTCAGCCACGGCACCGCGCAGGACCACATCGACCGCGCGACCATGGTGCGCGAGGCCGCGCGCCGCGCCGGTCGCGAGGTCGCCATCATGGCCGACCTGCAGGGGCCGAAGATCCGCGTGGGCAAGTTCGCGCAGGGCAAGATCTGGCTCGAGCCGGGCGCCAAGTTCGTGCTCGATGCCTCGCGCACCGAACTCGGCGACATCGACGGCGTCGGCCTCGACTACAAGGACCTGCCGCGCGACGTCAAGGCGGGCGACAAGCTGCTGCTGAACGACGGGCTGATCGTGCTGGTCGTCGACGCGGTCAAGGGCGACCTGGTCATGACCACGGTCAAGCTCGGCGGCGAACTGTCGA
>CALRYR010000213.1:0-7175 GCA_943372425.1 Variovorax sp. YR752
TGATAAACATCAGAAAGATAAAGTGGCGAAACACTAGGGTAACCCCTAACATTCAGTCCATCGGCTTCTGCCATTCATCCCTTGGAGGGAATCATCATGACCAGCTTTGTCCACGTCGAACAACCCGCGGCTCATCCGGGCGTCGCCCGCGCCGAAGCCGTTTTTGACCACCTCCGCACGGGCGGCTTCAACGGCTCGCGCGGTCTTGCCGCCCTGCTGCTCGCCGCCATCGTGTCCGCCATGCTCGTCGTCGCCGACAAGCTGGTGTCGAACCTGAATGAAGGCGGCCTGCTCGCTGCCTGGCTGGTGATGTGGGGCGTGGCTTTCGTCGCCCTCGCATTCTTCGCCGACACGGCCCGCACCCTGGCCGTCCGCGCCACGACCGGCTGGGCTGCTTACGCCCGCCGTCGCCATGCGGCGCAAGCCGACGCCCGCTTCCTGGCCTACGCCAAGTACGACCAGCGCATCATGAGCGACATCCAGGCTGCCGTGACCCGTCACGAAGCTGTGTCCGGTGCCCCGGCTGCCGTGCCTGCCGAACTGGCCCGCGCCATGATGGCTCAACGCTCGGCCGACGTGAAGGTGCCGACGCTGTACGAAGCCATGCGCCGCGTGAACCTCGGCAAGTACTACTGAGCCCTGCGCTGAGCGCAAAAAGCAAAAGCCGCCCTCGGGCGGCTTTTTTCATGGGCGCACGAGCCGCCCTTCGCGCGTTCAGGCCGCGAGACGCTGCTCGATCGCCGCCTTGGTCTCCGGCAGTTCCTTCGGCAGATGGTGTGCCAGTTGCGCGAAGAGCTCGGTGTGCAGCTTCAGTTCGGCGAGCCAGTCCGCCTTGTCGATGCCGGTCACCGTGGCGAACTGTTCGGCGTTGAAGTTCAGGCCGGTCCAGGTCAGATCTTCATAGCGCGGGCTCACGCCGGTGACGTGTGCCACACCTTCGCCGCCCTTGCCTTCGATGCGGTCGATCATCCACTTCAGCACGCGCATGTTCTCGCCGTAGCCCGGCCAGACGAACTTGCCGTCGGCGCCCTTGCGGAACCAGTTGGTCGTGTAGATCTTCGGCAGCGTGGCGCCGGAGCCTTCGAGCTTCTTGCCCAGGTCGAGCCAGTGCTGGAAGTAGTCGCTCATGTTGTAGCCCATGAAGGGCAGCATCGCGAACGGGTCGCGGCGCACCACACCGGCCTGGCCGGTGGCGGCGGCGGTGGTTTCCGAACCCATGGTGGCGGCCATGTAGACGCCTTCGGTCCAGTTGCGTGCTTCGGTCACCAGCGGCACAGTGGTCGAGCGGCGGCCGCCGAAGATGAAGGCGTCGATCTTCACGCCCTTCGGGTCGTCCCAGGCCTCGTCGAGTGCCGGGTTGTTGGTCGCGGCGACGGTAAAGCGGGCGTTCGGGTGCGCGGCCTTGGCGCCGGTTTCCTTGGCGATGGCCGGCGTCCAGTCCTTGCCCTGCCAGTCGATCAGGTGCGCGGGCAAGGCCTTGCCTTCGACGTCCGCCTCCATGCCTTCCCACCACACGTCGCCGTCGTCGGTCAGCGCGACGTTGGTGAAGATCACGCCCTTGTCGAGGCTGCGCATGCAGTTCGGGTTGGTCTTGTAGTTGGTGCCGGGTGCGACGCCGAAGTAGCCCGCTTCCGGGTTGATGGCGCGCAACGAGCCGTCGGCCTGCGGCTTGATCCAGGCGATGTCGTCGCCGATGGTCGTGACCTTCCAGCCGTCGAAGCCGGCCGGCGGCACGAGCATCGAGAAGTTGGTCTTGCCGCAGGCGCTCGGGAAGGCGGCGGCCACGTGGTACTTCTTGCCCTCGGGGTTGGTCACGCCCAGGATCAGCATGTGCTCGGCCAGCCAGCCTTCGTCGCGGCCCATGGTCGAGGCGATGCGCAGCGCGAAGCACTTCTTGCCCAGCAGCGCGTTGCCGCCGTAGCCCGAGCCATAGCTCCAGATCTCGCGGGTTTCCGGGTAATGGACGATGTACTTGGTGGTGTTGCAGGGCCAGGCCACGTCCTTCTGGCCGGCTTCCAGCGGTGCGCCGACGGTGTGCACGCAGGGCACGAACTCGCCGTCGCTGCCGAGCACGTCGTACACCGCCTTGCCCATGCGGGTCATGATCTTCATGTTGACCGCGACGTAGGGCGAATCGGACAGCTCGATGCCGATGTGCGCGATCGGCGAGCCCAGCGGGCCCATCGAGAACGGCACCACGTACATCGTGCGACCTTTCATGCAGCCGTCAAAAAGCGGCTGCAAAGTCGCACGCATCTCGGCCGGTGCCATCCAGTTGTTGGTCGGGCCGGCCTCTTCCTTCTTGGCCGAGCAGATGTAGGTGCGGTCTTCCACGCGCGCCACGTCCACCGGGTCGGAATTCGCGAGGAAGGAATTGGGCCGTTTGGCCGGGTTGAGCTTCTTGAAGGTGCCGGCGTCGACCAGTTGCTGGCAGAGGCGGTCGTACTCTTCATCGCTGCCGTCGCACCACTCGATGCGCTCCGGTTTGCACAGCGCCGCCATCTCGGCCACCCAGGCGATCAGCTTGGCGTTCTTGACATGGCTCGGTGCCTGAATGGGCAGGCCCTTCATCACGGGTGCGTTCATCGAAAGTCTCCAGGAGTTGAAAAATCGTCTTTTCGAGCGGGGCTCGGTGCCGGCGGGAGGGCCGTTTGAAAAAACGTTTTCGCGCTGTGCGACTCTTGGGCCGCATCGATGGAAGCAAGGCGCGTCTCAGGCGACGCGAAATCAGCCTGAGACGGTGAAGGTGTGGTGGGACCGTCGCGAGCGGCCCGAGCTTGCGCCGAGAACCGCAGCCGTACTGCTGTACGGCGAGGACCGCAGGTGCGAGATCGGGCTGCGCAGCAGGTCCAACCGCACCTTCAAGCCATGTAGATGGCGATGGAGGCTAGCAGGAGCATCAGCACCCCACCCACCAGTGGCAGCACGATCGGCATCAGGTGCACGACCGACTCGACCGCGTCTTTCTCGACCAAGGCGTCGTGGCCGGGCTCAACAGGCGTGGGGGTGGACATGTGTAGTTCCTTTGTATTCAAACCGGGGATTGCAACCATTTTACCGAACCGACCCCGGTGCCGTCCAAGGGCCTACCCGGAGCCGGGGTCAATGCGACTGCTGTTCTTCCGCTTCGAATCCCGCCTGGCGAAGCGCGGCCAGCACGGCGGCGAGGTGCTCGCGGCCGCGGGTCTGCAGCACCAGCTCGATCTCCACGTTCTGCGCCGCCAGCATGGTGAAGGCCCGCTGGTGGTGCACCTCGTCGATGTTGGCGCCCGCTTCGGCGACGGTGGTGGTGATGCGCGCCAGCATGCCCGGCACGTCGCGGGCGCTCACGCGCAGCCGGGCCAGCCGGCCGGCGCGCACCATGCCGCGCTCGATGATGGCGGCGAGCAGCAGCGGGTCGATGTTGCCGCCGCAGAGAACCAGCCCGACCTTCTTGCCGCGAAAGCGTTCGGGGTGCCGCAGCATGGCCGCCAGCCCGACCGCACCGGCGCCTTCCACCACGGTCTTCTCGATTTCGAGCAGCATCAGCACCGCCTGCTCGATGTCGCCCTCGTCGACCAGGAGCATGTCGTCGACCCGCGCTTTGATGATCTCCTGCGTCAACACGCCCGGCGTGCCGACCGCGATGCCTTCGGCGATCGAACTGCTGCCTTGCGCATGGTGGGTGCCCTTGATCGCGTTGACCATGGCGGGGAACCGCGAGGTTTGCACACCGACGATCTCGATGCCGGGCTTGAGCGCCCGCGCCGCCACGGCCATGCCCGAAATGAGTCCGCCGCCGCCGACCGCGATCACCAGCGTATCGAGGTCCGGGACGGTCGCGAGCATTTCGAGCGCGATGGTGCCCTGACCCGCGATGATCGCTTCGTCGTCGTAGGGATGCACGAAGGTGAGACCGTCGCGCTCGGCCAGCTCGAAGGCGTGGGCGCGAGCGGCGTCGAGCGTGTCGCCGTGCAGCACCACCTCGGCGCCGAAGCTGCGGGTGCGCTCGATCTTCACGCCGGGCGTGAAGCGCGGCATCACGATGACCGCCTGCATGCCCAGCCGCTGCGCGTGGTACGCCACGCCTTGCGCATGGTTGCCCGCGGACATCGCCACGACGCCCCGCACACCGGCCTCGGCCAGGTCGACCAGCTTGTTGCATGCGCCGCGTTCCTTGAACGACGCGGTGAACTGCAGATTCTCGAATTTGAGAAAGACCTGCGCGCCGACGATGTCCGACAGCGTGCGCGACTCGACGCACGGCGTGGCCAGCAGCTGACCCTGGAGGCGCACCGCGGCGCGTTCGATGTCTTGGATTCCGATCATGGCTGGCATTGTGGATGGATTTGCAATATCGGGACATTTACCGATGCGCTGTCTTCCCCAACACAAAACTCTGCGTTATGGTCGTGCTGGGATTTCCTAACGAGAGGTTGTCGAATGGTCAAGCGTGCCGGTGTCGATGCAGTGGTTGCGCCCATGCGGGGGCAGGCACTGCCGTCGCCCGGGCTCAAGGAAGCGCCGGTGCTGGAACTCATGTGCTCGCACTTCGTGCTCACGCTCGCGGCCAAGCAAGGCCCGCGCTTCAACGTGCGTCGCGACCTGAACGGCCTGCTGTCGCTCACGGGCCGCCATCTCGTCTGGCCCATGCCGGTGCTGCAGCGCCTGCGCGAGTTCCTCGGTCGCCGCTGCGTCGGCAACGAAGTCTGGAAAGGCGTCGAGCACTTCGACGGCCGCACACTGCTCGAGCGCCATGGCGTGTGGCGCGGCCCGTACGAAGAAGGCACGCTCTTCTTCTACCTCGACGAATATGTGAAGGACCAGCCGAAGGATCTGCTGTCGGTGCTCTCGGTCACGCGCGACTGGCTCACGCACGCGCTGCGCAAGCAGTCGACGCTGGTCGAGAAGAACATCGACGCACTCGCCGGCTTGCTGCAACTCAACAAGGCCGAGCGCGCGCTGCTGCTCTACGGCACGCTGGCGCGCTACCAGCGCGATCTGCGCTCGCTGCTGGTCGAATTCAAGGTCAACAACGCGCCCGAGGCCTATGCCGCCATCGCCGAGGTGGCCGGTGTCAGCGCGAGCGACGTGGGCGAGGCGCTGCGCGCCGGGTCGCGGCTCGAACGCATCGGGCTGGTCGAGAACCTCATCTCCGAACACAACATCACCGACCTGGCCGACCTCATGAAGGTCAGCGAGAAGCTGCCGCCGGTGCTGATGCGCGAGTACCGCGACCACAACGAGCTGATGGCCGTGTTCACCCGGCCGTCGGCCAAGAGTGCGCTCACGGTCGACGACTTCTCCTTCGCCGCGGACGACACGCAGATGCTGGTCACGCTGCTGCGCGCGGCCGTGCAGCGCAAGGAGCCCGGCGTCAACGTACTGCTGTACGGCCCGCCCGGCACCGGCAAGACCGAGCTCGCCAAGGTGGTGGCGCAGGCCGCGGGGCTCGAACTCTTCGAGGTCGAATACGCCGACCGCGACGGCAATTCGCTCTCGGGCCGCGACCGCTACCGCTCGCTGCAGATCGCGCAGGTCTTCCTCAAGGGCAGTGCGCAGGCCGCACTGCTGTTCGACGAGGTCGAGGACGTCTTCCCGCCCATCAGCACCGAGGCCGCGCAGTTCATGTCGCGCGCCGAGCAGATGGCGTCGCCCGCCAGCGGCAGCGTGAGCGGCAAGGCCTGGGTCAACCAGATCCTGGAATCGAACGCGGTGCCCACGCTGTGGGTCACCAACCGCATCGAACAGATCGACCCGGCCTTCCGTCGCCGCTTCGCTTATCACCTCGAGCTCAAGTCGCCGCCGCCCGGCGCGCGCGAGCAGCTGGTGCGCAAGACGCTCGAAGGCGTGACCGTGTCCGACGCCTTCACCGCCAAGCTGGCCGAACGCAAGGGCCTGACGCCGGCGCAAATTCGCACTGCGGTGCGCTTCGCGCAACTGGCGAAGACCGACGACGCCTCGGTCGAAGGGCTCATCGAGCGCCAGTTGAAGAACGCCGACCTGGCGCTCGGCACCATCGACCGCCAGCACGGCGAGCGCCGCGCCGTCACCACCTATGACCTCGACATGCTGAATGTCGAGACGCGCTTCGAGGTGCCGCGCATCGTCGAAGCATTGAGGGTGCGCGGCCACGGCACGCTGTGCTTCTACGGCGCCCCCGGCACCGGCAAGACCGCGCTGGCCGAGCACATCGCCAAGGCCATCGGCCGGCCGCTGATCGTCAAGCAGGCCAGCGACCTGATGAGCAAGTACGTCGGCGAAACCGAGCAGAACATGGCCGCGATGTTCCGCGACGCCGAGGCCGAGAAGGCGGTGCTGCTGCTCGACGAGGCCGACTCCTTCCTGCAGGACCGGCGTGGCGCGCAGCGCACCTATGAAGTGACCGAGGTCAACGAGATGCTGCAGGGCATGGAGCGCTTCGGCGGCATCTTCGTCTGCACCACCAACCTGCTCGACCGGCTCGACCAGGCGGCGCTGCGACGCTTCACCTTCAAGATCAAGTTCATGCCGCTGACCGATGCGCAGCGCGAGCGCATGTTCGTGACAGAAGCGCTGGCGGGCGACGTGGCGCTCATGACGTCTGACCTGCGCCAGCGGCTGCAGCGCCTGCCGCAGCTGTGCCCCGGCGACTTCGCGGCGGTGAAGCGGCAGACCGACATCCTCGCGGCCGAGTTCAGCGCGGCGGAGTTCCTCGACCAGCTCGAAGCCGAACACCGCATCAAGCCCGAGGTCCGCGAATCGCGCGGCATGGGCTTCGTTCAATAGCTCGACGGCCGCGTACCTGGTGTTGCAACGATTCGATCGCGCGCTGTTGGGCCTGGCCGCCGCTGCATCGCTCCTGCTCACCGGTTGCGGGGGCGGAGGTGGCGGCAGCGGCGATGCCACTGCGGCGTCCCCAGCGCCGGCCGATGGCGGCACCGCTGCGGCGATCGTGCCGTCGGCCACGGTGGCCGACCGCTGCGCCGCGTCGAGCACCGGCACGCTCGACGATGAAAAGACCTGGGTGCGCAGCTGGATCGACGAGACCTACCTCTGGTACAGCGAAGTGCCGACCACGCTGCAGCCCGCCGCCTACGCCACGCCGGTTGCGTACTTTGCCGACCTGAAGACGCCCGCGCTCACGCCGTCGGGCCGGGACAAAGACCGCTTCCACTTCACCTACGACACGGCGCAGTACAGCGCCATCCTGCAGA
>CALRYR010000214.1:0-7165 GCA_943372425.1 Variovorax sp. YR752
CACTGATCCTCGACCACTGGGGCATCGTGAAGGCCGACATCGGCCTGAAGGACGGGCGCATCGTCGCGATCGGCAAGGCCGGCAACCCCGACGTGCAGCCGGGTGTCGACATCGTCATCGGACCGGGCACCGAGATCATCAGCTGCGAAGGCAACATCGTCACGGCCGGTGGCATCGACAGCCACATCCACTTCATCGCGCCGCAGCAGATCGAAGAGGCGCTGACCTCCGGCGTCACCACGATGCTCGGCGGCGGCACCGGGCCAGCCACCGGCACCTTCGCCACGACCTGCACGCCCGGCCCCTGGCACATCGAGCGCATGCTGCAGGCGGCCGACGCGTTCCCGATGAACCTCGGCTTTCTCGGCAAAGGCAACGCCAGCCTGCCGGCCGCCCTGCATGAGCAGATCGACGCCGGCGTGATCGGCCTCAAGCTACACGAAGACTGGGGCACCACGCCCGCGGCCATCAGCAACTGCCTGGACGTGGCCGACGCCACCGACACGCAGGTGGCGATCCACTCCGACACGCTCAACGAATCGGGCTTCGTCGAGAACACCATCGCGGCCGTCAAGGGCCGCGGCATCTGCGCCTTCCACACCGAAGGCGCGGGCGGGGGCCACGCACCGGACATCCTGCGCGTGGTGGGCGAAGACAACTTCCTGCCTTCGTCGACCAACCCGACGATGCCCTACACCGTGAACACGCTCGACGAGCATGTCGACATGCTCATGGTGTGCCACCACCTCGACGCCGGCATCGCGGAAGACCTGGCCTTCGCCGAGTCGCGCATCCGCAAGGAGACCATTGCGGCCGAAGACATCCTGCACGACCTGGGCGCCATCAGCATGTTCAGCTCCGACTCGCAGGCCATGGGCCGCGTGGGCGAGGTCATCATCCGCACCTGGCAGACGGCGCACAAGATGAAGGGCCAGCGCGGCACGCTGCCGGAAGACAGTGCGCGCAACGACAACTTCCGCGCCAAGCGCTATGTCTCGAAGTACACGATCAATCCGGCCATCGCGCACGGCATCGCGCACGAGGTGGGCAGCATCGAGGTCGGCAAGTGGGCCGACCTGGTGGTGTGGAAGCCGGCCTTCTTCGGCGTGAAACCCTTCACCATCATCAAGGGCGGCAGCATCGCGATGGCCGCCATGGGCGACCCGAATGCATCGATCCCGACGCCGCAGCCGGTGCACTACCGGCCGATGTTCGGTTCGTACGGGGGCTCTCTGCATAGAAGTTCGCTCACCTTCGTCTCGCAGGCCGGCCTGAACGCCGGCATCGGCGAGCGCTACGGGCTGAACAAGACGTTGGCCGCGGTGAAGAACATCCGCGGCGTGCGCAAGCAGCACATGGTGCACAACGGCTACACGCCGAAGATGGAGATCGACGCGCAGACCTATGCGGTTCGCGCGGACGGCCACTTGCTGGTGTGCGAGCCGGCGACCTCGCTGCCGATGGCGCAGCGGTATTTCCTGTTTTGAATGACTTCAGCGTTGCCGCGATTGCATATGGGTGCGAATCCAGTCTGCAAAGGCAAGCTCATCGATCTCGCTCGCGGCCACGGCGAACATCGTCAAGGTCGCTTCGGCCTGAGAGGCGACAAGACGCTGTCCGTTCAGCGCCAGAAACAAGCCGACCGCGAGAAACGCGGCGCGCTTGTTACCGTCGATGAACGGATGGTTCTTTGCAAGCCCGACGCCGTAAGCAGCGGCGAGGCGAGCCATATCAGGCTCCTCATAGGCGATCAGGTGGAGTGGCCGCGCAAGTGCGGATTTCAGCAGTCCCTCATCGCGGATGCCCGAGGCACCGCCGTGCTCGGCAAGGCTTTCGTCATGCAGGAGCACCAGCGAGCGTTGGTCGACCCATCGCCAAGCACTCATTTGGCCAACTGATGGAAGGTGTCCCGAAACTCACGCATGAATTCGCGGCCCAGCTTCAGCTGCTCGTCCAGCGCGGGGTCGTACGGCGTCAGCGTGTACCCGCCATTGGCAGCCTCGGTCACGAACAGGGTGTCGCCTTTTTCAACCTTCAGGTATGCAAGCATCTCCTTCGGGAGAATGACACCGACAGAGTTACCGATTTGGGTGAGTTTGAGGGCGGACATCAGCGCTCCCTGAAGTTATAACGGATGTAATATTGTCCGCATTCCTTGCCGATCGATCAAGCCTCATGCTCAACGCCAACAAACTCATGCCCCAGGGCGGCGGTCTCGCCGCCGTGCTGCTCAAGCGCGCCGCCACGGTCGAACTCGACTGGGACGTGCGCCAGAAGAGCCGCTTCGACACCGTCGATTCGCAGGGCCGCCGCATCGGCGTGTTCCTGCCGCGTGGCACGGCCGTGCGTGGCGGCGACGTGCTGGTGGCGGAAGACGGCTCGCTCATCAAGGTCATCGCAGCGCCGCAGCCGGTGCTGGTCATCACGCACTGCACGCAGCACGGCACGGCCTTCGACCTGACCCGCGCGGCCTACCACCTGGGCAACCGGCATGTGCCGATCGAGCTCAAGTCCGACCACCTGAAGATCGAACCCGACCACGTGCTGGCCGCCATGCTGCGCTCGATGCATCTGATCGTCCGTGAAGCCGACGAAGCCTTCGAGCCCGAAGGTGGCGCCTACGGCGCGCACGGCGGCGGGCATGGGCACGACCACGGGCATTCGCATGGCACCGCACCCGTTGGACCCGTGCTGCACCCGGACGCCTATGGCGGTGTGCACGACCACGGTCATGCGCACGGCCACGACCACGCACACGACCACTCGCATTGATGACCGACACCGCGGGCCCCATGCCCGCCGCCAGCCTCCTGCAGCTGATCTGGCTGGCCTCGCCGGCCCTGCCGATCGGCGGCTTTTCGTACTCCGAAGGGTTCGAGGCCGGCGTCGAATGGGGTGGGATCGACAGCGAAGCGCGCGCCTCCGACTGGATCGCCGATCAACTGCACCTCGGCCTCGCACGCGGCGACCTGCCGGTGGTGGCGCAATCGATCACCGCCTGGCGCAGCGCCGACGCCGAGCGCATCGCGGCCCTCAACGCCTGGGTGCTGCAGACGCGCGAATCGACCGAATTCCTCCTGCAGACCGAGCAGATGGGCCGTTCCTTCGTCGAATGGCTGAAGCTGCATCATGACGATGTCGCTGCGCAATTCGAAGGGTTGTCCATGACCATCACCTACCCGGTGGCCTTCGCCTTCGCGGCCAGCCGCACGCAGGCCAGCGTACGCGACGGCTGCCTGGCCTTCGCCTTCGGCTGGGCCGAGAACATGATCGGCGCCGCCGTGAAATCCGTGCCGCTGGGCCAGAGCGCCGGCCAGCGGATGCTGGGCCGCCTGTCGGCCGAGATCCCCGACGCCGTCGACCGCGCCATCGCGCTCGACGACGACGAGCGCCAGGCCTTCTCGCCGATGCTCGCCATCCATTCGGCGCGGCACGAGACGCAATACTCCCGCCTTTTCAGAAGCTGACTTTTTTCCAGAACGAAACGCACCATGGCCTCCGCCCTGCACCACATCGCCAACCGCACCAAGAAACTGCCGCCCCTGCGCGTGGGCATCGGCGGGCCGGTCGGCTCCGGCAAGACCACATTGCTGGAGATGCTCTGCAAGGCGATGCGCGACAAGTACGACCTGATCGCCATCACTAACGACATCTACACCAAGGAAGACCAGCGCCTGCTGACCGTCTCGGGCGCGTTGCCGGCCGAGCGCATCATGGGTGTGGAAACGGGCGGTTGCCCGCACACCGCCATCCGCGAAGACTGCTCGATCAACCTCGAAGCCATCGACCGCATGCTGGTCGAGTATCCCGACGCCGACATCGTGTTCGTGGAAAGCGGCGGCGACAACCTGGCCGCGACCTTCAGCCCCGAGCTGAGCGACCTCACCATCTACGTGATCGACGTGGCGGCCGGCGAGAAGATCCCGCGCAAGGGCGGGCCCGGCATCACCAAGAGCGACCTCTTCGTCATCAACAAGACCGACCTCGCGCCCTACGTGGGCGCCAACCTGGGCGTGATGGAGGCCGACACGCAGCGCATGCGCAAGCAGCGCCCGTACGTCATGACCAACCTGAAGACCAACACCGGCTTGGCCGAGGTCGTCGCTTTCATCGAAGAACGCGGGATGCTCAAGGAGGACTGAGCCTCGTCCTCAGAGCTCGCTGGCGTCCTTGAGCTGCCGCGCCTTGTAGACGAGGCGCACGCTGGCGCCACGTCCACCCTCCACGAGCTGCGCATAGACATCGGTGTCGCCGGCGACCCACGCGGCATAGCGGCTGCCGGGGTCGCGCGACGCCAGTTCGTTGCCGAAGCGGCCGCGGCCCCAGGCCAGCAGTTCGTCGAAGGCGGCGGCCCCACGGTCAGGCTGCGCATCGGCATCGGCCACCCATTCGACGCGGCGCAGCTGGGCACCGGCGAAATAGAAGGTCGGTTCGAAGTCCAGCCCGGCGATGGCCGCGGGCCCACCGCGAAAGGTGCCCGCCAGGCCACCCGCCAGGCGCTGTGGCCGTGCCACGCGCTGTGCATCGGGCAGCACCGCCTGCAGTTCAGCGGGGCTCATGCCCAACTGCACGCCGGGCGGCAACGACTGCGCGGCGGCAGCACCGGTCATGAAAAGCGCCGCAGCGCCGAGAGCGAAGGAAAGTCGGAACAGGACCATGGCGGCAAGCGTAGCGCGAAGCCGGATGTGACCGGCGCCGCCGTCGGAAGTTCAGTCGCCGTGGCCCATGCTCACAGTTCGAGCACGATCCGCTGGCCGCAGGCCCGCGAGCAGCAGGTCATCATTTTCTGGTTCGCGTCGCGCTCGGCGCGCGTGAGGACCACGTCGCGATGGTCGACCTCGCCAGCCAGCACCCGTACTTCGCACGAGCCGCAGAGGCCCTCCTCGCAGTCGCTCTGCACGTCGATGTTGGCAGCCCGCAGGGCGCTCAGCAGCGTCTGGTCGGCCGGCACCGTGAGCACGATGCCCGAATCCTTCAGTTCGACCTCGAACGCGTGTTCCTTCGAGGGGTCGAGTGCACCAAGGGTGGACTCGAAGTGCTCGACGCGCAATGCGTCCTCGGGCCAGTGCGCGCAGCCCGCTTCGAGCGCCTGCAGCATGCGCACCGGGCCGCAGGCGTAGATCTGCGTGCCGGCCTGCGGCGTGGCCAGCAGCGCGGCGAGATCGTTGCGCCCGCCCTCCTCGCCGATGTGCAGGTGCAGCCGGTCGCCGTGCAGCGCGCCTAGTTCATCGACGAAGGGCATCGCCGAGCGCCGACGGCCGCTGTAGTGCATTTCGTAGTCCATGCCCAGCGCCTGCGCGCGGCGCGCCATCGCGCCAATGGGCGTGATGCCGATGCCGCCGGCGATGAAGATCACCTGGCGGCGCTCCTCGTCGAGCCGGAAATGGTTGCGCGGACCGCGGATCTTGAGCCGGTCGCCCACGCGCACGTTCGCGTGGATCCAGGCAGAACCGCCGCGGCCGTCGGGCTCGCGCAGCACGGCGATCTCGAAGGCGTTGGCGTCGGCGGGATCGCCGCACAGCGAGTACTGGCGCGACAGCTCGGGCGAGCCGCATTCCACGTCGATGTGCGAGCCCGGCGTCCAGCGCGGCAGCGCACGGCCGTCTGGCGCCACCAGCCGCAGCTTCACGATGCCTTCAGCCACCGGCGTCACGCTTTCGACGACCACCGGCCGCGTGATCGCGCCCTTCGACGGCTCGCCGATGCGCACCGGCACCTGCACGTCGCGCAGTTCGGGCTGACTGCGCTCCGGGTTGCGCTGCGGGTCCCATTCGACCCACAGATGCTCCGGCCCGCGGAAGGACGTGTTCGGCACGTAGCTGAACTGCTGCTCGGCCAGCCGCATGTGCGGCAGGCGGCGCGTGAACTCCTCCAGGAAGATCTGCATCTCCATGCGCGCCAGGTTCTTGCCCATGCACTGGTGCGCGCCGTAGCCGAAGGTCAGGTGGTCGCTCGCGTTGTCGCGGCGGATGTCGAACAGGTCGGCGTCCGCGAAATGGCGGTCGTCGTGGTTGGCCGACGAGGTGACGATCAGCAGCTTCGAGCCGGCCGGGATGTCGATGCCGTCGATCTCCACGTCCTTCGTCGCCAGGCGCCGCCAGGCCGCGACCGAGCCATTGTGGCGCAGGCACTCTTCCACCGCGTTGGGAATCAGGCTCGGGTCGTCGCAGATCTCGCGCCACACGTTCGGGTGCTGCAGCAGCAGCTTCATCGCATTGGCGGTGGCGTTGGCGGTCGTCTCGTGCGCAGCGACGATGCCGGCCATCATCATCGAATGCAGGTACGAGTCGGTGACCACCTCGGGCTGCTCGCGCTGCTTGCGGATGCCGTATTGCATCCAGCCCGGCGCCTCCGGGTCCTGCCGCATCTTGTCGAGCACCTTGCCGGCGAACTGCCAGAAGTTGCCGACGGCGTGGGCCACGGCGACTTGCTCTTCCGGCTTGGGGCGGCCCCAGGTGTTGACCGTGTGTGCGATCGAATACTCGCGCAGCGTGTCCATGTCTTCCTCGGGCACGCCGAGGAAATGCAGTGCCACGGTGAGCGGCACTTCCCACAGCATCTGGTCGACCAGGTCCGCACGGCCGTCGTCGATGAAGCGGTCGACGTACTCGCGGGCCAGCGCGCGCACCATCGGCTCGTGGTGCTTCAACTCGTCGGGCGTGAACGGGTCCATCAGCGCGCGGCGGCGCGGCATGTGCGCGGGCTCGTCCTCGTTGACCAGCGTGCGGTTGAGCGCGAAGCCGTACGACGCGAGCACCGCGTTGGCTTCGGGGCCGGTCGGCGTGATCTTCTCCAGCGCGATCGACGGGCTGAAGGTGTGGTGGTCCCGGAAGATCGCCTTGATGCTCTCGTAGCGCGTGACCACCCAGTAGCCGAGCTTCGGGCTGTAGAAGGTCGGCTCCTGCTCACGCGCCCAGCGCACGTAGTCGGGCGGGTCCTGCTGGTAGCCGTCCTCGAAGGGGTCGAAGGCGGCGGCGCGATGGCTGACGGGGCAACCGTTGGGCGCTGCCGGCGCAGACATCGCGCGGTGGTCCACGGGGCAGCCCGTGGCCACCGGCGCACGAGGGTCGGTGGCCGTCGTCATGCCGTTCGCTCCGCGCTCAGTCGAGGGTGATCTTCAGATCGGTGATCAGCTTCTGCCAGCGTGTCGTCTCGTTGCGCAGCA
>CALRYR010000215.1:0-7105 GCA_943372425.1 Variovorax sp. YR752
GATCAACCGCCACTTCATCGTGGTGGCCACGCTCAAGGCGCTGGCCGAAGACGGCACGCTGCCGGCCTCGAAGGTCGCCGAAGCCATCCAGAAGTACGGCATTAACGCCGACAAGGTCAACCCGCTCTACGCGTAACCCACCCCGAACAACCGATGCGCCCGACGGGCGGGAGACAGAGATATGGCAGCAGTGGAAGTGAAAGTGCCGGACATCGGCGATTTCGACGAAGTCGCGGTGATCGAGGTGCTGGTGAAGGTCGGCGACACGGTGAAGGCCGAGCAGTCGCTGATCACCGTGGAGTCGGACAAGGCGTCGATGGAGATCCCGTCGTCGACCGCCGGTGTGGTGAAGGAACTCAAGGTCGCGGTGGGCGACAAGGTCAAGCAAGGTTCGGTCGTGATCGTGGTGGAGGCCGACGGCGCCGCTGCGCCGGCGCCGGCCGCCGCGCCTGCGGCTGCCGCACCGGCGCCACAGGCTGCCCCAGCCCCCGCACCCGCCGCGGCAGCACCGGCCGCCGCGCCAGCCGGCCCCGTCGAGGTCAAGGTGCCGGACATCGGTGATTTCAAGGACGTGTCCGTCATCGAAGTGCTGGTGAAGCCGGGCGATGCGATCAAGGCCGAGCAGTCGCTGATCACGGTGGAGTCGGACAAGGCGTCGATGGAGATTCCATCGTCGGCCGCCGGCACGCTGAAGGAAATGAAGGTCAAGGTCGGCGATGTCGTGAACATCGGTGACCTGATCGCGGTGCTCGAAGGCACGGCGGCTGCGGCACCGGCACCCGCAGCTGCTTCGGTGCCCGCCGCGGCAGCGCCCACGGCGGCCACGGCCAGCGTACCGGCACCGGCACCGGCTTCGGCCCCCACCGCTGCGCCGGCCGCGCACGACACCACGACCCCGCCGAGCGGCAGCCTGCCCCACGCGTCGCCGTCGGTGCGCAAGTTCGCGCGCGAACTCGGCGTGCCGCTGGAAGAGGTCAAGGGCTCCGGTCTCAAGGGCCGCATCACGCAGGAAGACGTCCAGGCCTTCACCAAGGCCGTGATGAGTGGCGCGGCCAGCACCAAGGCCGCGGGCGCCAAGGCGCCGGCCGGTGGTGGCGACGGCGCTGCGCTGGGCCTGATCCCCTGGCCCAAGGTCGACTTCGCGAAGTTCGGCACGGTCGAGCGCAAGGAGCTGTCGCGCATCAAGAAACTCAGCGGCGCGAACCTGCACCGCAACTGGGTGATGATCCCGCACGTCACCAACAACGACGAGGCCGACATCACGGCGCTGGAAGCCTTCCGCGTGGCGACCAACAAGGAGAACGAGAAGTCGGGCGTCAAGGTGACGATGCTGGCCTTCGTGATCAAGGCCGTCGTCGCGGCGCTGAAGAAATTCCCCGAGTTCAACGCCAGCCTCGACGGCGACACGCTGGTCTACAAGCAGTACTACAACATCGGCTTCGCGGCGGACACGCCCAACGGGCTGGTGGTGCCGGTGCTCAAGGACGCCGACAAGAAGGGCATCCTGCAGATCAGCCAGGAGATGGGTGAACTCGCCAAGAAGGCGCGCGACGGCAAGCTCGGTGGGGCCGACATGCAAGGCGGTTGCATGTCGATCAGCTCGCTCGGCGGCATCGGCGGCACGCACTTCACCCCCATCATCAACGCACCCGAAGTGGCCATCCTCGGCCTGTCGAAGAGCGCGATGAAGCCGGTGTGGGACGGCAAGCAGTTCGTGCCGCAGCTCACGCTGCCGCTGTCGCTGTCGTACGACCACCGCGTGATCGACGGTGCCTCCGCGGCACGCTTCAACGCGTACCTGGGCCAAGTGCTGGCCGACTTCCGCCGCGTGCTGCTCTGAGGAACACCCACCCCCGAAGCGCCTGCGGCGCCTCCCCCTCAAGGGGGCGATACCAGCGGCCCGGCAAAGCCGGTTCCGCGGTATCCCTGGAATTGGCCGCGCCAGTTTCATGTCACTGAGAAGGATTCGAAATGAGTGAACAACAGATCAAGGTTCCGGACATCGGCGACTTCGACGAAGTCGCGGTGATCGAAGTGCTGGTGAAGGTGGGCGACACGGTGAAGGCGGAACAGTCGCTGATCACCGTGGAGTCGGACAAGGCGTCGATGGAGATCCCGTCGTCGGCGGCCGGCACGGTGAAGGCCGTGGCCGTGAAGGTCGGCGACAAGGTCAAGCAGGGTTCGGTGGTTCTGACGCTGGATGTGGCCGAAGGTGCTGCGGCGCCTGCGCCGGCAGCCGCGCCGGCGCCCGCTGCGGCACCGGCCAAGGCGGCATCGCCAGCCCCGGCTGCGGCAGCACCGGCACCGGCTCCCGTTGCATCGAGCTACGGCGGGTCCGTCGACATCGAATGCGACGTGCTCGTGCTCGGCGCCGGCCCCGGCGGCTATTCGGCGGCGTTCCGCGCGGCCGACCTCGGCCTGAAGGTCGTGCTGGTCGAGCGTTACGCCACGCTCGGCGGCGTCTGCCTGAACGTCGGCTGCATCCCGTCGAAGGCGCTGCTGCATGTGGCCTCGGTGATGGACGAGGTCAAGCACTTCGCCGATCTGGGCGTCGACTTCGGTACGCCGACGGTCGACCGCGCCAAGCTGCTCGGCCACAAGAACAAGGTGGTGGGCAAGCTGACGGGCGGCCTCACGGCCATGGCCAAGATGCGCAAGGTCACGACCGTGCGCGGCCTGGGCGAGTTCGTGGACCCGTACCATCTCAAGGTGCAGGAGACCTCGGGCAGCGGCAGCGCGACCACCGACAAGGCGCAGACCATCAAGTTCCGCAACTGCATCATCGCCGCCGGCTCGCAGGCGGTGCATCTGCCCTTCATGCCCAAGGGCGATCCGCGCGTGGTCGACTCGACCGGCGCGCTGGAGATGGGCGTCGATCCCAAGCGCATGCTGATCCTCGGCGGCGGCATCATCGGCCTGGAGATGGGCTCGGTGTATTCGTCGCTCGGCGCGCGGCTGGACGTGGTCGAGATGATGGACGGCCTGATGCAGGGCGCCGACCGTGACCTGGTGAAGGTCTGGCAGAAGATGAACGCGCCGCGCTTCGACAACATCATGTTGAAGACCAAGACGGTGGGGGCCGAGGCGACCAAGGATGGCATCAAGGTCACCTTCGAGGGCGAGAACGCGCCGAAGGAGCCGCAGGTGTATGACCTGGTGCTGCAGGCCGTGGGCCGCACGCCCAACGGCAAGAAGATCGGTGCCGAGAAGGCCGGCGTGGCCGTGACCGACCGCGGCTTCATCAACGTCGACGTCCAGATGCGCACCAACGTGCCCCACATCTTCGCCATTGGCGACATCGTCGGGCAGCCGATGCTGGCGCACAAGGCGGTCCACGAGGCGCACGTGGCGGCAGAAGTGATCGCCGGCGAGCAGAAGGGCGACAAGGCCCTGGCGAGCGCGGCCTTCAATGCCCGTGTGATCCCGAGCGTGGCCTACACCGACCCCGAAGTGGCGTGGGTCGGCCTGACCGAAGACCAGGCCAAGGCCGAAGGCATCAAGGTGAAGAAGGGGCATTTCCCCTGGAGCGCTTCGGGTCGTGCGATTGCCAACGGTCGTGATGAAGGCTTCACCAAGCTGCTGTTCGATGCCCGTCCTGAGGGTGGGCACCGCATCTTGGGTGGCGGCATCGTCGGCACCCATGCGGGCGACATGCTGGGAGAGATCGCCCTGGCCATCGAGATGGGCGCCGACGAGATCGACGTCGGCAAGACCATCCACCCGCACCCGACGCTGGGTGAGAGCATCGGCATGGCGGCGGAAGTGGCGCACGGAACCTGTACCGACCTGCCGCCGGTCAAGCGCTGAATCAGGCCATCCAGGCCGTCGCGCCCAATAAAAAACCCGCCGATGGCGGGTTTTTTATTGGGGCGTGCGTGACAGCTTCGATCACTTGACCGCAGTGCGCGATGCTTCGTCGTCGTCGGTGGACAGCACGCGGCGGGCGCCGTCGAAGCGACGCTTCCAGTAGCTGCCATTCATGTCTTCCACACGAACTTGGGCGCCTGTGCGCGGCGAGTGGATGAACTTGCCTTCGCCGACGTAGATGCCGACATGGCTGAAGGCGCGGCGCATGGTGTTGAAGAACACCAGGTCACCCGGCTTGAGCTCGGTACGGTCGATCTTCTCGGTGGCGGCGGCCTGCTCTTCGGCGCGGCGGGGCAGCAGGTGGCCGACCGTCTGGTTGTACATGGCGCGGACGAAGCCGCTGCAGTCGAATCCGGTTTCAGCGGTGTTGCCACCGCGGCGGTAGGGCACGCCCAGGAAACCGACGGCCGTCACCACCAGATCGGAGGTGCGTTCGACCACGCTTTGGCGAACTTGCTGCAACTGACCCATCAAACCCTTGTCGGCGATCATCCGATCTATGTCTTCCGAACGGTCGGTCGCAGGAGCGGCGTGAGCGGCACCCGCGACGAGGAGGGAGGCAAGGAGCAGTGAAAGACGCATGGGTACGTAGGATAGGGATGACAGCCGCGAGTGTCAATTTGAAGCGAATTCTCGATTCTGCATGCAAACACTTGTCGCAACTCATGTTTTCATGTTTTTCAATGATGTGACATGTAAAGTTGCAAAGACTCGGAAATATCTTGTGACAGATGTGTAGCGCTAAGGTTTACTAATTGCGTCCATTCTTTGCGTGTCCCCGCAGGCTGATTGTCAAATCGACCATTGGAAGTAGAAATGAATGTGAAATTCGAGCGGTTGTTTGTTCTGGGTCTCATGGTCGGTGGCTTCGCCGGTCCGGGTTCTGCGATGGCGCAGGCCAAGGCGGAGCGCGTGGCGAGTGGCTTGGAGAACCCCTGGGCGGTCGCGTTCCTGCCTGACCGGCGCTTTTTGGTCACCGAGAAGGCCGGGCGCCTCCGCGTCGTCGGTGCCGATGGGCAAATCGGTGCGCCGGTGTCCGGTCTGCCGGCCATCGCGGCGGGCGGGCAGGGCGGCCTGCTGGATGTCGTGACGGACAGCGCCTTCGCCAGCAATCGCACTGTCTACATCTGCTTCTCGGAACCCGAAGCGAATGGCTCGGGCAACAGCACCGCGGTGCTGCGGGCCACGTTGTCGGCCGACGCCACGCGGCTCGAGAACCCACGGGTGATCTTCAGCCAGCGGCCCAAGGTCGCCAGCAGGGCGCATTTCGGCTGCCGCATCGTCGAGGCGCGCGACGGCACGCTGTTCATCACGCTGGGCGACCGTTTCAGCCGGAAGGAAGACGCGCAGAAGCTCGACAACCACATCGGCAAGGTGGTGCGCATCCAGAAGGACGGCGCCGTACCGGCCGATAACCCGTTCGTCGGCCGTGCGGGGGCGTTGCCGGAAATCTGGAGCTACGGGCATCGCAACGGGCAGGGCGCGACGCTCGGCCCCGATGGCCGCGTCTGGATGCACGAGCACGGTCCGCAGGGCGGCGACGAGATCAACGTGCCGCAGGCCGGCAAGAACTACGGCTGGCCGGTCGCCACCTACGGCGAGAACTACGGCGGCGGGAAGATCGGCGACGGCCTGACCACGAAGGACGGCATGGAGCCGCCGCTGCACTACTGGGTCCCGTCGATCGCACCGTCCGGCATGGCGTTCCTGACGAGCGACCGCTACGGCCCGGCCTGGAAGGGCAACCTTCTCGTCGGCTCGCTGAAGTTCGGTTACCTCGACCGTATCGTGCTGAAAGACGGCAAGGTGGTCGCCGAGCACAAACTGCTCGAAGACGGTCGCGCCCGCATCCGCGATGTCCGACAGGGACCGGACGGCCTGCTCTACGTGCTGACGGACGAGTCGGACGGCAAGCTGCTGCGGTTGCCGCCCAACTGATTTTTCTCAGGCGGGGCAGCGCGGCAGCGGCAGGGTCGGCAGCATCGCCTGCCAGAGCCGAAGCCACGGTGCCCAGTCGTGGCCGCCTGGCGTGGTGAAGACCTGCCAAGGGGGCAGCTTTGTTGCCAGCAAGCCGTTGGCGGTCGCGAAGCGGTCGGCCCTGCCGTAGCCCAGGTAGAGCGGTGGATGCCCGGGCGCCGCTTCGGCGTAGCCGTTCAGCCAGGGCCAGATCGCCTCTTCGCCGAGATAGGGCGCCAGTGCCACCAGGCCGGCGACATCGGATGGATGCTCTTTGGCGTAGATCAACCCACCGAAGCCGCCGAGCGAGATGCCTGCGATCCAGATCGACCGATAGCCGCGCGCCTGGGCGGGTGCGATCACGTCCTGGCGCAGCCGCTCGACGAAGGTGTTGCGCTGGTAGTAATTCAAGTGCGCATCGGCGCGCACCACGTCGACGGCCAGGCGTGCGTCGTTCACCGCCTGCACGAAGCCCTCACGCACGAATTCGTCGGGATGGGAATAGACGCCGGGCAGCAGCACCAGCAGCGTGTCGGCGTGCAGGGCGCATCGGCTGGCCTCGGTCTGCGTGTACATCGGGGCGTCGGCGGAGCGCCAGGACGCGCAGCCCGCGAGCCCCAAGGCCAGCACGCCGAGTGCAATGACGCGCAGGCGGGACGGCCGCGCGATACGGTCTAATTCCGCATCGCGCCGGGCGGCTGTGCGCCCCGGCGTTTTCTCGAAGGATTTCCTCATGCTGCTCGATGTCTCCGTTTCCCAGTTGGTCCTGATCGATTACCAGGCCCGCCTCATGCCCGCCATCTTTGAAGGCGAGGCCGTGGTGGCCAACGCCATCCGTCTTGGCAAGATCGCGAAGATGCTCGACGTCCCGGTGTGGGGCACCGAGCAGAACCCGTCCAAGCTGGGCGAGAACGTGCCGGAGGTGCGTGCACTGTGCCAGCGTTCGCTCGCCAAGATGCATTTCAGCGGTGTGGAGGAAGGTTTGGGCGAGTGGTTACGGCCGCCGGCCAAGCCGCCGCAAGGCAATGCACGCAGCCTGCCCAAGCACCTGCAGAAGCCGATCACCGGCGGGCAGGACGAGCGCAACACGATCGTGGTGGCCGGCTGCGAAGCGCACGTGTGCCTGTTGCAGACGGCGCTCGACCTGCTGGAAGACGAGTTCGAGGTCTGGGTCGTGACCGACGCCTGCAGTTCGCGCACCGAACGCAACCGCGACGCCGCCTTCGACCGCCTGGCCGGTGCCGGCGCCGAACTGGTGACCACCGAGATGGTCGGCTTCGAA
>CALRYR010000216.1:0-7062 GCA_943372425.1 Variovorax sp. YR752
CGGCGCTTCTGCAAACGGCCGATCGACGAGCTGCTCGACGGCCGCGAGCAGCAGGTGATCGCCGGCATCGTGAGCGACCTGCGCGTCATCAACGGGCAACGCGGCCGGCTCGCGATCTTCAAGCTCGACGACAAATCGGATTCGATCGAGGCGACGGCCGACCAGGCCGTGCTGGACGCCAACCGCAACACGCTCAAGGACGACGAACTCGTCATCGTCAGCGGGCGGCTGCAGCCCGGCCGCGGCGGCTTCGAGGCGCGGTTTCAGGTGCAGCAGGTTTGGGACCTGGCCGCCGCGCGCTGCCGCTTCGGCAAGTTCCTGCGCGTGGCGGTGAATGGCAAGGCGCCGGACATCGCGCGGCTGGTGAAGGACTTCCCCCCGCGCATCGAGGTGAGCGAGGCGGGCGAATTGCGCAACGGGCTGCCCGTGCGGCTTTCACTGGCGCGCAACGGGGCGCAGGTCGAGCTGCAGCTGGGCGAGAGCGCCAAGTTCTTCCCGACCGATGCGGCGCTCGCCAGCTGGACCGCGCAGGCCGAAGCCGGGAAGGCCGCCGTCATCTACGACTGAGGGCGGGTGCCCGGCTCAGCCAGGCTCAGCGCTTCGGCCTGAGTTCCAGGATGAGCGATGGCGGGACGCGGCCGTCCACATCGCGCGGCAGCTTTTCGGTCTTCTGCAGCGCGCGCAGGGCGGCTTGGTCCCAGGCGGGCAGGCCGCTCGACTTGAGCAGCCTCGGCGTGCCGACGATGGTGCCGTCGGGCGCCAGGCGCACGTCGAACTCGGCGGCCGGGTTGCCGCTGACGAGATCGGCATCCGGGAACACCACGTTGGGTCGTACGACCGCGGCCACCTTACCGCCGTAGCTCCCCGATGGGCCGGACGACTTGAGTGCGGTGCCCGTGGCGTTGTCGTCGCCGCTGGCACCGGCCAGGCCCTGCATGCGCTTGAGCGTGGCGGCGCGGTCGGCAGCGGCTTGCTTGGCGGCGTCCGCTTCCTTCTTCTTGGCGGCAGCGGCGGCGTCCGCCTGCTGCTGTTGCTGCTTGGCCTCGGCTTCCTTCTTCTTGCGAGCTTCGAGCTGCGCCTTTTCCTTGGCTTCCTGACGCGCTTCGGCCTCGTCCTCGGCACGGCGCTTGGCCTCGAGTTCCTTCTTCTCCTGGGCGGCCTTGCGGGCGGCTTCGGCCTTCAGTTGCTGCTGCTTGGCCTGCGCCTGTTCGAGCTCGCGTTCCTTTTGCTCTTTCTGTTCCTTGAGCTTCTTCTCGCGCTCGAGCGCGATGTCGGGTTCGCGCGGCGGCGGCGGTTCGGGCGCGCGCACCTGCGGCGGCGGGGGAGGCGGTGGTGGAGGGGGCGGAGCCGGGGTCGGGGCGGGCGCGGGCGCCGGTGTCGGCGCAGGCGGCTGCGACAGGCGCGGCGCGGCCTGCTGCACCGTGGTCGACCAGATCTCGGCCTCGACCGCATCGCTTTCCGTATCGCGCTTCCAGTTCACGCCCCAGGTCAGCGCGGCGATCAGCGCCACGTGCGCCACGAGGGCGAGCGCGATAGCACGCGGCGTACCGCGCGGCGGTGGGGGAGCGAACTCGGGGCGGTCTGCGGCGAGTGACATGCCTTACTTCGCGCCCGTCGTCGTCACCGAGAGGCCGACGCGCTCGACGCCGGCGCGCTTGAGCTCGTTCATGGCCTTCACGACCGTCTCGTACTTGACCGACTTGTCGGCGCTGATCACGACGGGGCGCTGTGCGTCGCCGCCCTGCGCCGCCTTCACGGCGGCTCCGATCTGCGTGAACGGCACGTTGGTGCCGCCGGTGCCGGTGGACGGGTCCTTCTTGACCTGGATCTCGTCGTCGGTCTTGATGACGATCTCGATCGGCTTGTCGGGCTGCTTGTTGGCGCGGTCGACGCTTGGCAGGTTGACCACGCTCGGCGTGATGAGGGGCGCGGTGACCATGAAGATGATCAGCAGCACCAGCATCACGTCGATGAACGGGACCATGTTGATCTCGTTGATCGTGCGGCGGCCGCGGCCGCGAGAGGAAACGCCGGGCATGGGTGGTTCCGTTCCGTGGCTCAGCGACCGGTGGCCGAACGCGACGCGGTCGCGCCGGGCTGCGGCTGGTGGGTCGACAGGTTGCGTTGCAGGATGTTGGAGAACTCTTCGGTGAAGGTTTCCAGTGCGATGGCGATCTTGTCGATCTCGCGGGCAAATCGGTTGTAGCCGACCACCGCGGGAATCGCGGCGAACAGACCGATGGCGGTGGCGACCAGCGCCTCGGCGATGCCGGGGGCCACGCTGGCGAGCGTCACCTGGGCCAGCGCTGCCAGGCCGGTGAAGGCGTGCATGATCCCCCAGACCGTGCCGAACAGGCCGACGTACGGCGACACCGAGCCGACGGTCGCCAGGAAGGACAGGTTGGATTCGGCCACGTCCATCTCGCGCTGGAAGCTTGCGCGCATCGCGCGGCGGGCGCCGTCGAGCAGGGTGGGTGCATCGGAGACGTTGCGCTCGCGCAGCTTCTGGTATTCGCGCATGCCGGAAGCGAAGATGCGCTCCATCGGGCCGGCGAACTTGGCGTTCTGCGCGGCCGAGGAGAACAGCTCGTTCAGGCTGGTGCCGGACCAGAACTCGCGCTCGAACTCGTCGTTGAGTGCGCGCATGCGCTTGAGCGCGAAGTACTTGCGGATGATGGCGGCCCAGCTCGCGATCGAGATGCCGACCAGCAGCGCCACGACCAGTTGCACGACGAAGCTGGCGTGCAGCAGGAGGTTGATGATCGAAAGGTCTTGGTTGTTCATGGCTTCAACGGTTGGGAGATGGAGCTGCATTCACGCTCGAGGGTTCCCGCGACATCGGCAGGAATGCGCGACGGCCGCAGGGTGGCGGCGTCGACCCAGCCGATGCGGATCGTGCCTTCGCACAGCAGCAGGGTCGGCTCGTCCTTGGAGAGCACGCGCTGCGCGATTGTGGCCGACGCGGCGCCGGTCTGACGCAACTCGGCCGTAACAAGCAGTTCGTCGTCGAGGCGGGCCGGCCGGTGGTACTTGAGCCGCGTCTCGCTCACGACGAACATGCCGCCGCTTTGCTCGCGCAGCGCCTGCTGGCCGATGCCCAGGGAGCGCAGCCATTCGGTGCGCGCGCGCTCCATGAACTTCAGGTAGTTGGCGTAGAACACGATGCCGCCGGCATCGGTGTCCTCCCAGTAGATGCGGATCGGAAACTGGAAGCTCATCCGGCCAGCGTCTTCAGCCGCGCGATTGCTTCCTCGAGGTGCGCCATCGAACTGGCGGTCGAGAAGCGGACGAAGCGCGATGTCTCGGCCGTGCCGAAGTCGCGGCCGGGCGTGACGGCCACGTGGGCGCGCTTCATCACCTCGAAGGCGAAGTCCCAGCTGCCTTCGATGCCCAATTTGCGCGCGAAGGTGGAGCAATCGGCCCAGGCGTAGAAAGCACCGTCGGGCACCACCGGCACGTTCAGGCCCAGGGCGTTCAGCTGCGGGATGAACCAGTCGCGCCGGGCCTTGAATTCTGCACGGCGGCGTTCGTACTCGGCGATGCTCTCGGCCTCGAAGCAGGCGAGTGCGGCGTATTGCGCGACGGTGCTGGCGCAGATGAACAGGTTCTGCGCGAGCCGCTCGACCGCAGGCACGATCGCCTCGGGAACCACCAGCCAGCCCAGGCGCCAGCCGGTCATGTTGAAGTACTTGCTGAAGCTGTTGATGCTGATGACCTGGTCGTCGATGGCCAGCGCGGTCTGGCCGAACCGGTCGTCGTAAGAGAGGCCGAGGTAGATTTCGTCGATCAGCGTGATGCCGCCGCGCTGGGACACCACCTCGTGGATGCGGCGCAGTTCGTCGGGCGCGATCGAGGTGCCGGTCGGGTTGGAGGGCGACGCCAGCAGCACGCCGCGCGTCTTGTCGGTCCAGGCGGCCTCGACCTTGTCGGCGCTCAATTGGAAGCGTTCGGCCGCCGTGGTCGGCACCAGCACGGCACGGCCGTCGGCCGCGGTCACGAAATGCCGGTTGCAGGGGTAGCTGGGGTCGGGCAGCAGGATCTCGTCGCCAGCCTCGATGAGCGCCAGGCAGGCGAGCTGCAGCGCGGCCGAGGCGCCGGCCGTGATCACGATGCGCCGGGCCGGCACGTCCACGCCGAAGCGCTGGCGGTACCAGTCGCTGATGCGCTCGCGCAGCAGGTCGAGGCCGGTGGCCTGGGTGTACTGGGTCGCGCCCGCCCGCACCGCGCGCACGGCGGCTTCCTGCACCAGCGGCGGCGCGGTGAAGTCCGGCTCGCCGATGTTCAGGAAGATCATCGGGCGATCGGTGCCCGCCACTTCGCGGGCCAGGGCGCTGGCGGCCTTCGCGACCTCCATCACATAGAAGGGTTCGATCTTTTCGGCGCGCGAAGAGATCCTCATGCGCGCGCCTTCCCCGACGCGCGGTCCGCCTCGACCTCCAGGCTGCGCAATTGCGGCGCCAGGCCGTTGAGCACGGCGTTGACATACTTGTGGCCGTCGGTGCCACCGAACTCCTTGGCGAGTTCGATGCATTCGTTGAGCACCACGCGCCACGGCACGTCGAGGCAATGCTTGAACTCGTAGACGCCGATCCACATCACGGCGTGTTCGACCGGCGAGATCTCGGCGAGCTTGCGGTCGAGCAACGGCACGATCATCGCGTCGAGTTCGGCCTCTTCGCGGATCGAGCCATGCAGCAGCGCGTCGTAGTGCGCGGCGTCGGCCTTGTGGAAGCCCGCCAGGTCGCGCGTGAAATGATCGATGTCGGTCGCGTCGTTGCGGCCCACCAGATGCTGATACAGCGCCTGCAGTGCGAACTCACGCGAGCGGCTGCGGTTCGACTTGGCGGCGGCCTTGCGGGCGCCGGTGGCCGTCAGGCCGGTGCGGGTCTGGCGCGGCTTGGCGCCGGGTTCTTTGGGGGAGGAGTCGGTCATTTGAGCGTTGCCAGGAGGCGCGCCATTTCGACGGCGACCCGGGCCGCGTCGCGACCCTTGTCGGTCTGTCGCGCCACGGCCTGTTGAAGGTTCTCGGTGGTGAGGATCGCGTTGGCGATCGGCAGATGCGCGTCGAGCGCGACACGGCTCACGCTCGCGCCGGATTCGTTGGCGACGAGTTCGAAGTGGTAGGTCTCGCCGCGGATGATGCAGCCGAGCGCCACCAGCGCGTGGTAGCCGCCGCGCCGAGCCATGGCCTGCAGCACGATGGGCACTTCCAGGGCGCCCGGCACCTGGACGTGGTCGATGTCGTCCTCCTCCACGCCCAGGGCGACGAGTTCGCGCAGGCATGCCTTGGCGAGCGCGTCGGTGATGTCCGCATTGAAGCGTGCCTGCACGACGCCGATGCGCAGACCCTTGCCGTCGAGTGGCGCGTCGGCGCCCTTGTTTGCATGAAGCACGATGTCAGTCCTTGTGGATGTAGCCGGTGATTTCGATGCCGTAGCCGGCCGCCATGCTGGGCATGCGGCGTGGCGTGCCCAGCAGTTGCATCTTGTGCACGCCGCATTCGCGCAGGATCTGCGCGCCGACGCCGTAGCTGCGGAGGTCCATGCGGCCGCGTTCCGGGGCCTGCGCGGGGCGCGCGGTGCCGTCGAACTGGGCCAGTAGCTCTTCGCCGGTCTCGCCGCAGTTCAGCAGCACGGCAACGCCCTTGTTCTGCGACGCGATGTAGGCAAGGCTGGCGTCCAGGCTCCACGAGTGGAGCGAGCGGTTGACTTCCAGCGCGTCGAGCACCGACAGCGGCTCGTGCACCCGCACGGCCACGGTGTCATCGGCGCCCCAACTGCCGCGCACCAGCGCCAGGTGAACGCCGTTGCTCGGTTTGTCCTGGAAGGCGTGGGCGGTGAAGCTGCCCCAGGCGGTATTGATCTCGCGCGAGCCGACTTTTCGCACCAGCGATTCGGTACGGCTGCGGTGCTCGATCAGCGCGGCGATGGTGCCGATCTTGAGGCCGTGTTCGGCGGCGAAGACCTGCAGGTCGGGCAGTCGCGCCATGGTGCCGTCCTCGTTCATCACCTCGCAGATGACGGAGGCGGGCGAGCAGCCGGCCATGGCGGCCAGGTCGCAACCGGCTTCGGTATGGCCGGCGCGCATCAGCACGCCGCCGTCGACGGCCTGCAGCGGAAAGATATGGCCCGGCTGCACCAGGTCGGCCGCCACCGCGTTGCGGGCGACGGCGGCCTGCACGGTGCGCGCGCGGTCGGCGGCCGAGATGCCGGTCGTCACGCCCTCGGCGGCTTCGATCGACACGGTGAAGGCGGTGGAATGTTTGGCGCCGTTGCGCGCCACCATCGGCGGCAGGTTCAGCCGCTCGCACATGTCGCGCGACAGGGTCAGGCAGATCAGGCCGCGGGCATGCCGGGCCATGAAGTTGATCGATTCGGCCGTGATGTGGTCGGCCGCGATGACGATGTCGCCTTCGTTCTCGCGGTCCTCCTCGTCCACCAGGATGACCATGCGGCCGGCGGCGAGCTCGGCCACGATCTCGCTCACGGGCGAGATGGGCGCCGGGGTGCGTCCGTTGCGGGTGCCCGCGATGGGCGTGACGGAGGCGTTCATGGTGTGCTGTCTTTCTGCGGGAGGGCAAGGGCGCCGGCCTGGAGCATGCGCTCCACGTAACGCGCCACGGTGTCGATTTCGAGGTTCACCGCGCTGCCATCCTTCAAGGTGCCGAGCGAGGTGTTCTCCACCGTGTGGGGGATGAGGTTGATGCTGATCTCGCTGCCGTCGGCATGGTCGGCCACGGTGTTCACCGTCAGGCTCACGCCGTTGACGGTGATCGAACCCTTGTACGCCAGGAAGCGGGCCAGCGCCTGCGGCGCCAGGATGCGCAGTTCCCAGCTTTCGCCGACGGGGGCGAAGTGCGTCACGCGGCCGATGCCGTCGACATGGCCCGACACGATGTGCCCGCCCAGCCGGTCGTTCGCGCGCAGCGCCTTCTCGAGGTTGACCGAGGCGCTTTCCTCGGCGAGGCCGGCCGTCTTGTCGAGCGACTCGGCCGAGATGTCGATGGTGAACTGTTGCTGCACCGGGTCGAGCGTGGTGACCGTCATGCAGGCGCCGTTGAGG
>CALRYR010000217.1:0-7061 GCA_943372425.1 Variovorax sp. YR752
CGACCAGTGCCGGGTTCAGCGGCCCCTGGTTGGAGCCGCCCGATGCGGCGGCGTTGTAGGGCATCGGCGCGGTGGCCGACGGGCGGCCCCAGAAGTGCTTCGGGTCCGAGAAATTCTGGCCGATCAACCGCGAGCCGACGACCTTGCCGTCGCGTTCGATCAGACTGCCAGCCGCCTGCTCGGGGAACACCGCTTTCGCGGCGCCGGTGACGGCCAGCGGATAGAGCAGTCCGGTCAGCGCGCTCAGCAGCACGAAGAGCACGAGGGCAGGACGAAGAATGGTTTTCATGATGGTGTCTCTTTCAGACGAGGTGCACGGCGACGAGCAGCCAGTCGATCAGCTTGATGCCGATGAAGGGCACGACCAGACCGCCCAGGCCGTAGATGGCGAGGTTGCGGCGCAGCAGCGCGGCGGCGCCCACCGGCCGGTAACGCACGCCCTTCAGCGCCAGCGGGATCAGGAACACGATCACCAGCGCATTGAAGATGACGGCGCTCAGGATGGCCGACGACGGGCTCGCCAGCTGCATCACGTTGAGCGCCCCCAGCTGCGGATAGGTCGACACGAAGATCGCCGGGATGATGGCGAAGTACTTCGCCACGTCGTTGGCGATCGAGAAGGTGGTGAGCGAGCCGCGGGTCATCAGCAGCGCCTTGCCGGTTTCCACCACTTCCAGCAGCTTGGTCGGATTGGAGTCCAGGTCGACCATGTTGCCGGCCTCCTTCGCGGCCTGCGTGCCGCTGCCCATCGCCACCGCCACATCGGCCTGCGCCAGCGCGGGCGCGTCGTTGGTACCGTCGCCGGTCATCGCGACCAGCCGGCCTTCGGCCTGGTACTGGCGGATCAGTGCGAGCTTGTCTTCGGGCGTGGCCTCGGCGAGGAAGTCGTCGACGCCCGCCTCGGCCGCGATGGCGGCGGCGGTGAGCTTGTTGTCGCCGGTGATCATCACCGTCTTGATGCCCATCGCGCGCAACTCGGCGAAGCGCGACTGGATGCCGGTCTTGACGATGTCCTTGAGCTCGACGACGCCGAGCACGCGGTTGCCCTCGGCCACGGCCAGCGGCGTGCTGCCGCGGCGCGAGACCTCATCCGACGCGCGCAGCACCTCGGGCGCCATACGGCCGCCCAGCGCTTCGACGTGTTTGCGCACCGCATCGACCGCGCCCTTGCGCAGGGCGATGGCGTCGGCGTCGAGGCTGTTGCCAGCCGCCGGCAGGTCGACGCCGCTCATGCGCGTCTGGGCGGTGAAAGGGACGAAGCGCGCATCGGCAATGGCGCTGTCGTCGGTGCCGCCGCGGCGGGCCAGTTCGACAATGCTGCGGCCTTCGGGCGTTTCATCCGGCAGCGACGACAGCAGCGCGGCGCGCGCCAGCCGTTCGGCACTCACGCCCGGCGCCGGCAGGAAGGCCGAGGCCTGGCGGTTGCCGTGCGTGATGGTGCCGGTCTTGTCGAGCAGCAGCACGTCGACGTCGCCGGCGGCTTCCACCGCACGGCCCGAAGTCGCGATCACGTTGACCTGCATCATGCGGCTCATGCCGGCCACGCCAACGGCCGAGAGCAGCCCGCCGATGGTGGTCGGGATCAGGCACACCAGCAGCGCCACCAGCGCGGTCAGCGACACCACCGAGCCCGTGCCCATCGCGCTCACACTGAACACCGAGAAGGGCAAAAGCGTGACGGTGACCATCAGAAACACGATGGTGAGCGCCACCAGCAGGATGGTCAGCGCGATCTCGTTGGGCGTCTTGTGGCGCTTGGCGGCTTCGACCATGCCGATCATGCGGTCGAGGAAGGACTCGCCGGGGTTCACCGAGATGCGCACCACCAGCCAGTCGGACAGCACGCGGGTGCCGCCGGTCACGGCCGAGAAGTCGCCGCCCGACTCGCGCACCACCGGCGCCGATTCGCCGGTGATGGCGCTCTCATCGACCGACGCCACGCCTTCGAGGACCTCGCCGTCGAGCGGAATGACGTCGCCGGTTTCGACCAGCACGACGTCGCCCTTGCGGAGATTCGGCGCCTGCTCCGGCAGAAAGGTCGATCCATGGAACGGCTCCTTCAGCTTCTTGGCCCAGGTGTCCTTGCGCAGGCCGCGCAGCGACGCGGCCTGCGCCTTGCTGCGGCCTTCAGCCAGCGCCTCGGCGAAGTTGGCGAAGAGCACCGTGAACCACAGCCAGATGGTGATGGCCAGCACGAAGGCCGGCGGCATGCCCGTGTCACCCGGGAAGCTCAACGCGTGCACCCAGAGCAGCGTCGTGAGGATGCTGCCGATGTAGACGATGAACATCACCGGGTTGCGCCATTGCACGCGCGGGCTCAGCTTGGCGAAAGCGCCCCACAGCGCGGGCTTGACCAGCGCCATGTCGAAGAGGGAAAGGGAATTTGCAGGTTTCGAGGTCATGGTGCGACCCTCACTTCCAGAGCATCAAGTGCTCGACGACCGGACCCAGCGCGAGCGAGGGCACGTAGTTGAGCAGGCCGACCAGCAGCACCGTGCCCACCAGCAGCACGACGAACAACGGGCCGTGCGTGGGCATGGTGCCGGCCGTGACCGGCAGGCGTTTCTTGGCGGCGAGCGCGCCGGCAATGGCCAGCACCGGCACGATCATTCCGAAGCGGCCGAGCCACACGGCCACGCCGAGCAACGCGTTGTAGAACGGCGTGTTGGCCGACAGGCCCGCGAAGGCGCTGCCGTTGTTGTTGCCGGCCGAGGTGAAGGCGTAGAGGATCTCGGAGAAGCCGTGCGCGCCGGGGTTGGCGATGCCCGCCTTGCCCAGGCCCATGCTCACTGCCACGGCCGTGCCCGCCAGCACGATGATCGGCGTGATCAGGATGGCGATCGACGTGAGCTTCATCTCGTGCACCTCGATCTTCTTGCCGAGGTACTCGGGCGTGCGGCCGATCATCAGGCCGGCGATGAACACCGCCAGGATCGCGAAGATCAGCATGCCGTAGAGCCCGCTGCCGACGCCGCCGAAGACGACTTCGCCCAGCTGCATCAGCACGATCGGCACCATGCCGCCCAGCGGCGTGAACGAGTCGTGCATGGCGTTCACCGCGCCGCACGACGCGGCTGTGGTGATGGCCGCGAACAGGGCCGAGGCCGTGATGCCGAAACGCGTTTCCTTGCCTTCCATGTTGCCGCCGGCTTGGAGGGCGGACGCCATCTGGTCGACGCCGACCGGCTGCAGCAGCGGGTTGCCTGCCTGCTCGGCCGGGATGATGACCACCACGGCGGCGACGAACAGCACCGTCATCGCGGCCAGCACCGCCCAGCCCTGGCGCTGGTCGCCGACCACGCGGCCGAAGGCGAAGCACAGCGCGACCGGGATCAGCAGGATCGCCAACATCTGCACGAAGTTCGTGAGCGCCGTCGGGTTCTCGTAGGGGTGCGCCGAGTTGGCGTTGAAGAAGCCGCCGCCGTTGGTGCCGAGCATCTTGATGGCCTCCTGCGACGCGACGGGGCCCATGGCCAACGTCTGCGTCGTCGTGCTGGCGTCTTCCATCACGGGCGCGCCGGCCGCGTCCTTGAGCGGCTGGCCATCGGCATCGTTCTTCGGCTGCTGGTAGGCGAGCGTCTCGACCGTGGTCACGGTCTTGTAGGCATCGAAGTTCTGGATCACGCCCTGGCCGGCGAAGAACATCGCCAGCACGAAGGAGATCGGCAGCAGCAGCCAGGCGGTGATGCGTGTGATGTCGACCCAGAAGTTACCGACCGAGCCCTTGCCGTCGGCATTGCGCGCAGCGAAGCCGCGGGCCAGCGCGAAAGCCACCGCGATGCCCGTGGCAGCCGACAGGAAGTTCTGCACCGTGAGGCCGAGCATCTGCGTGAGATAGCTCATGGTCGCCTCGCCGGCGTAGCCTTGCCAGTTGGTGTTGGTGACGAAGCTCACCGCCGTGTTGAACGACGAGTCGGGCGACACCGCGGCCATCCCAGCCGGATTCAGCGGCAGCACGGCCTGCAGGCGCTGCAGGCCATAGACGGCCAAGGCGCCGATGGCGTTGAAGGCCAGCAGCGCGAAGGCGTAGGTGCGCCAGTGCATCGACTCGCCCGGCGCGACGCCCGCGAGCTTGAAGAGCGGCGTCTCGACCTGCTGCATCCAGCGCGGCAGGCGGCCGTCGCACAGCGCGGCAATGAAGCGCCCCAGCGGCCAGCCGAGCACGACCAGCGCGACCAGCAAGAGGACCAGCAGGCCCCAGGCAGACGGGGTCATGTCAGAACTCCTCGGCGCAGATCAGCGCAAAGACGAGGTAGGCGAAGAGGATGACGGCGATCAGGCCGCCCGCGCCGTAAAGCACGTCGAGGCTGATCACGGCCGTGCTCCCGACGACGCCTGCGTCTTCTCCCGGCCCTTCGGCGATGCGAGCTTGTTCAGCCCCACCACCATCTCGGCCACTGCGACCCACAACACGGCGACCGCCGCGATCCATACGATGTCCATCTGTCACTCCTCTGTACGAGACACGGCTGTGAGTCTCGACAAAGGCCCGTAAAAACGGGGAACAGAGGCGGCTGGCGGCCGTAAAGAAAGCGTAAATGCCGCGTGCCGCGCGGCCCGGCGCTCAGGGCAGCGAGCAGACGCTGACCGCGAGCTTGCAGGGCTCGGTCGGCAGATGGCCGTCGCATTGCGCGACCGCCGCCTGGCCGGCGGTCTTCCGGTCGGGCCCGACGGCGGTGGCCCACTCGCCGAAATTGCCGGTGGCCAAGGCCGCACAGCTGCGGTCGAAGTACACGCGCACCTCGCAGCGCGTCGAGCGGCCGGCTGCACCTTCGCACTGCGCACGCGCGGCGCGCTCGGCCGCATCGCGGCTGCTCTGGTTGAACGCATAGCCGTAGCCGCCGGGCCGGGTGGCGATGGCGCCCCAACTGGGCGCGGCGGCCAGCGCCGAAGTGGCGCCGAGCGGCAGGCAGGCGAGCGCCAGCAGTGCGTGCTTCAGAAAATGTCGAGAACGGAAAGACGTCATGTGTGGGCCGCTCCGGCCTCGATGAAAAGTCGTTGGATCATGGGATAACGCGCGCGCACCTGCTGCTGGATGACCGTGATGGCGGCCGCGGCCTCCTCCGTGCGCGTGCCGGGCTCGAAGTCGAGGTCGACGGTGACCAGCACCTCCTCCGGCCCGATGTACATCGACAGGATGCGGCCGACGTCGCGCACGTGCGGCTGGGCGCGCGCCAGCATGCGGATGGCCTGCGCCGTCTCGCGCCGGATGCCTTCGCCGATGAGCAGGCCGCGCGACTCGCGCACCAGCAGCACCGCGACGCCGGCCAGCAGGAGGCCGATGACGACCGAGGCCGCGCCGTCGAGTTCGGGGATGCCGAAGCGATGGCTCAGGTAGATGCCGAGCGCCGCCACCGCCAGGCCGGCCAGCGCGGCGCCGTCCTCGGCCAGCACGGTGTACGTGCTCGGGTCCTTGCTGGCATGCAGCGCGTTCCAGAAGGGCCGGCCACGCGCCTGCCCGCGGAACTGCCGCAGCGCGATGACGAAGCTCGCGCCTTCGAACAGCGCCGCCGCGCCCAGCACGATGTAGTTCCACATCGGGTCGGTCAGCGGCTCGGGATTCCGGATGTGCTGGATGCCTTCGTAGAACGACACGCCACCGCCCAGCCCGAAGATCAGCACGGCGACCATGAGGCTCCAGAAGTACAGCTCCTTGCCATGGCCGAAAGGGTGCTCGTCGTTGGCCGGCCGCTGGCTCAGCTTGAGGCCGACCAGCAGCAGCACGCCGTTGAAGGTGTCGACGGCGGAGTGGATGCCCTCCGACAGCATGGCCGAGCTCCCGGTGATGCCGGCGACCGTGAACTTGGTGATGGCGATCGCCACGTTGGCGGCAATGGCGCCGTAGATGGCAATGCGGGATTCGGCCATGGCCTCGAGGTTAGCCGCTCGATCACCGCAGCCGTGTAGGCCCTAATCGCGCACCACGTCCACCGCCGCCTTGAACACGTAGCCTGCACCGCGCTCGGTGACGATGAGCACCGGCGCGCGCGGGTCGGCTTCCATCTTGCGGCGCAGCCGGCCGACCTGCACGTCGACCGAGCGGTCGTACACCTCGGCGTTGTGCAGGCGCGAGAGGTCGAGCAGCTGCTCGCGCGCCAGCACCCGCTGCGGCGCAGAGAGGAAGGCGATCAGCAGGTTGAACTCGCCGTTGCGCAGCGGCACCGTGCGCCCGTCGGGGTCGGTGAGGCGGCGCAGGCGCAGGTTCAGGTCCCAGCCGGCGAAGCGGTAGGCCCGGACGTTCGCCACCGTGTCGGCCAGCGTCTCGTGCATGCGGGTGCGGCGCAGCAGCGCACGGATGCGGGCCAGCAGCACGCGCGGCGAGAAGGGCTTGGTGAGGTAGTCGTCGGCGCCGAGCTCGAGGCCCATCACGCGGTCGGCGTCGTCCTGGCGGCCGGTGAGGATGATGATCGGCAGCTTCGAGTCGGCGCGCAGCCGGCGGGCGATGTCCATACCGTCCTCGCCCTTGAGGCGCAGGTCCAGCAGCACCAGGTCGACCGCCTCGCGTGCCAGCACCTTCACCATCTCCTGCTCGCCCGGGACCGCGGTGACGCGCATGTCGTAGTCGCCGAGGTAGGTGGTGATGAGGTCGCGCACGGAGGGGTCGTCGTCCACCGCCAGGACGTGCGTCACACCGTTCTCGCCGTGCTCGTGCATCGCTTCTTCTCTTCGCCCGTCATTTCGGAGCGGCAGTGTATCGCTGGCACGCTCTGTGTCAGATGACACAGGCGCTGCGGCAGCGCTGCGGGTCATGGCGCCCGGCCCAGCACGCGCGCCAGCGCGCTCGCCAGCTCGTGCCGGGCCACGGGCTTGCCGAGCACCGCATCGGCCCCGGCCTCGCGCGCGCGCCGCACCACGGCGGCGCCGAGGTAGCCGCTCACCAGCACCACGGGCACGCTGGGCCGCACCTGGCGCAACGCGCGGATCAGCTCGGCGCCCGAGAGGCCGGGCATGCGCTCGTCGGTGAGCACCGCGTCGAAGCGGTCGGGGTGCGCCGTGAAGGCGGCCAGCGCCTCCCGGCTCGACGTGAAGCCGACCGGCACATAGCCCAGGCCGGTGAGGGT
>CALRYR010000218.1:0-7048 GCA_943372425.1 Variovorax sp. YR752
GCATCGAATCGAACACCCTGAACGTCAGCCTCGTCGCGTTGCCGGACGCCGTGGTTTCCACCGTGGCCGGCATCCTCGATGTGATGAACGGCGCCGCGCTCATGGGGCTCGGCGCACCGGGCGCGCGGCCTCCGTTTCGAATCGAGATCGTGGGCGAGCGCCGGGGTGCGCTGCCGTTGGCGAGCGGCGTTCCCTTCGACGTGCAGTGCGCCATCGAGGACATCGACGCCACCGACATCGTCATCGTGCCGTCGGTGCTGCTTGGCGCCGGTGGCTGGCAAAAGGGCCGCTATCCGCACCTGGTGGAATGGGTCCGGCGCATGCACGCGCAAGGCGCGATGCTGTGCTCGGCATGCTCCGGGATCTTCCTGCTGGCCGAGACGGGGCTGTTCGACGGCAAGGACGCCACAGTCCACTTCGCCTACGCGCGCACCTTCGCGATGCTGTACCCCGCGATCGCGATCCACCCTGAACGCGTGCTCGTCATCTCCGGGGCGCGCGAAGAGCTCTGGAGTTCCGGGGCCTCGACGAGCTGGCACGACCTGGTGCTGTACCTGACGGCCCGCCATGCGGGCGCGACCGTCGCGCAGGAGGTGGCGCGCATGTTCGCCCTGCAGTGGCACCAAGACGGACTCGCGCCCTACATGGTGTTCGAAGGCCGGACCGACCACGGCGACGGTGAAATCCTGAGCGCCCAGCGTTGGTTGGACGGCAACTTCGCCGCGGCGCGCCCTGTGGAGGAGATGGTCAAGCGTTCGAAGCTCGCCGAGCGGACCTTCAAGCGGCGCTTCGTGAGCGCCACCGGGGTCGCGCCCATCGACTACGTGCAGCGCCTGCGCATCGAGGACGCGAAGCGCCGGCTCGAGCGTACCGAGGCGTCGGTGGAGGAGATCAGCTGGCGCGTCGGCTACGAGGATGCCGCGTTCTTCCGCCGCCTGTTCAAGCGAACGACCGGCTTGGCGCCCGGCGCGTACCGCAAACGTTTCTGCATTCCGGATTTCGCCGGGACATGAGCCCAGCCGGCCATTTGAGCTCCGCCCGAATGGGAGCCGTGAGGGATGCGCCGATCTGAGGCTTGACGCGAGAGAAGCGCGTCAGTTGAAGGGCAGCGACAGGTAATGCTTCCCCAACTCCGTCAACACGCCATTCGCGCCGAGCAGACTGGTGTGGTGAACGTCGTTGCTCCATCGGCCCGTGAACCACGCGTAGCGAAACACGTCGGAACGCGACTCGCATGTGGCCACCATCTCGGTCATCTGCGCCTTCTGCTTGGCCACGGTGTCGATCTGTGCGCCGTCGGCCTGGCTGTGCCAGTTCGCAAACTCGGTCACCCAGAAGGGCTTGCCGTACTTCGTCAGCCGATCGAGCTGGGCGCCGAGGCCGTAGTCGTACCAATGGAAGGCGAGGTAGTCGATCTGCGGATCGCGGTTGCCGTGGGCCGAACGGTAGGCGGCGTAGAAGGCATCGAGCCACACCACGGGATCGGCGTAGCCGGCCATCGTGCCCCACGTGATCGCCGGCCCGACCAGCTTCACGCCCGTGGCCGCGGCGACGGCCTCGTAGCGCGGCCACAGCGCTGCGGCCTGCGAGGGCGTCAGGTTGGCCTGGTCGGTGAGGTTGGGCTCGTTCAGCAGCAGCAGGTGGCGAATGTCCGGCTGTGACTGGAGCCAGGTCGTGACTTCAGTTGCATCGAAATTGCCGTTCCACAGCATCGGCTGGAAATCCATGCCATAGCGCGCACGGTAATCGGCAGGCACCGAGGCGTTGGGGCGCAAGCCCCAGTCATACCACCAGCTGACACCTGGTGAGAGCGCGCTCAGATCCTCTGCCGAAGCCAGGTCATAAGCGATGCCACGCTTGCTGCTTTTGGCAACGGGCGACGTACCCGAAGCAGGCGCCGACGATCCCGGCGCTGTGCCATCAGGCATCGCAGGATTGCCGGCTACCGGTGACGTGTCGGTCTTGCCGCCATCCGTGCCGCCGCCGCCACCGCATGCGGTGAGCGCTACGCCGGCGGCTGATGATGCAAGCGCTGCAAGAAACTGGCGACGAGCTGGCGGAGTGGTTGGCGTGGGTGGACGTACAAAAGTCATGGAGCTGGCCAGATCAAAGAGAGTTGAGGAAGACCAGGATGTCCGTACGATCCGACTTCGGCAACGCCTCGAACCGCGAGCGACTTCCCGCCGCTTCGCCACCGTGCCACAGGATGGCTTCCATGAGCGTGCGGGCCCGGCCATCGTGCAGGTAGCGCACGCTTTGCGCGTCGCCCTGTGTGTAGTTCAGCGAGCCCAGGCCCCACAACGGCGCCGTGCGCCACATGCTGGCGGATGCCTTGCCCTCGGCCAGCGTGTCGGCCAGGCCCGACCCCATGTCGTGCAACAGGAAGTTGGAGTAGGGGCGAATGACCTGGTTGCGGAGCTCCGCGAAAGGATGGTTGTTGCCCGTCTTCATCTGCGGTGTGTGGCAGGCGATGCACTGGGCTTGAGCGAACAGCGTCTGTCCGCGGGCGATCTGGGTCGGGTTCACGTCGTGTTCGGGGGAGACGCGGGCGTCGGCCGGGAAGCCGCTGCGCAGGCTGCGCTGCGCAGGGACAGCCAGAAGCGACAGATAGTCGGACAGGCGTTCCAGTTCGGATGCCGAGATGGCCGTGGTGCTGCCGGCGGCATGACAGTTCGCATCCAGCTTCTGGCAGGTGGTTCTCGGGTACACCGGGCTGGTGACGCCGATGTCCTTGAGCAGCGCATCACCGACCTGGTGGCGCAGCGTTGCTTTCGAAGCCTTCCAGCCATAGCGACCGAGGTTTGTCTTGCCATCCTCCGGATTCACCACCCAGTTCGGCAGCCCGCGGACGCCGTCGCTGTTGGCATCCGTCGGGTCGGCCAGTGCCAGGATGGTCGACTCGTCCAGTGCTTCGACCAAGCCCGCCCCAACGATCTGCGCCGCCTGCCGCACGGAGTACTGCGCCGGGGCGCCGCCCTTGAAAGCATAGACCGGCTTCTGCAACTCGACCCGCTCCCCGTCGGGTAATACATACGACGTCGTTGTGTATGACTGCACGCTCACGGCCCAGTCTGGGTCCCCGGCGTTGCGCGAGCGCTGCTGCACATTCATGCCGTAGGTGGGATCAGGAACAGGCGACGTACCCGTCGACGTGGCGGCCGCCGTGAGCACGGACATCGCATCCAGTCGTGCGTTGATGGTCGGCGCAGGGCTGCGGCCGTTGAGCGTGTGGCAGGCGATGCAGCGCTCCTGGTTGAACCGCTGGCCGAGCTGGCCCACATGCGCGGCGAACACAGGGTTGTCGTTCGGATGTTCCGAGTGCTTGCCGTCCAGGAACGAGGTGTGGAACAGACGGCGTCCCTGCACGAAGCGCTTGGCGTTGACGATGCCGATGTTGTTGGCCATCTGCTGGAAGACGCGCATCGGCTCTTCCGAATAGTTGTACGACAGGCTGGTCGCGCCGCCCAGGAGCGTGTCATCGGGCAGCGGCGCGGAATTCAGGCGTGGCGCCACGCCGAACCACGGTGCCAGCCCCTTGCCGACAACGTAGAGCTGCTCGAACGAGTAGTAGCGGCTGCCGGCGCCGTCGACCACGGCCTTGCCCTTGAGGTTGTCCGGCGTCGGCTCCCCGGCATGCATGCCGTCGCCGTAGCGCTCCATGCGTTGCGCGGGCGCCAGCTCGATCACGTCGCCCATCTTGAGCGCACGGTGCGGCTGGCCCTTGGGCACGTCCCAGAACGAGTCGAAGTCGATCTTGCAGTCGCGGCTTCCCGCCGTACAGATCGGCTTCCCGCCCCTGTTGGGATTGTTGAAGCCGGTATTGAGCGACCAGCCGTAGTCGCGAACGCCCTCGTCGTTGCTGTTGCGAAACAGACTGAAGGTGGTCCCGTCGAAGGTTCCATCGTTGACGATCAGCGTCATCTCTATGAGTTGCTTGCCCGCCGGCACGTAGTCGCGGATCTCGATGCCGTAGGTGCGGTTCTGGAAGTACGCCGAGGGGAAGGTGAGGTAGCGCCCCGGCCCCTTGTCGGGCTCGTTCCAGTCCTCACCGCGTTCGCGTGCATGGCGTTCGGTCGGGCGCATGCCCATCAACGTGACCAGGGTGCCGTCGGCTTCGCGGTACTGAAGCTGCTCGGTCATCGGCGTGCCGAAGGCGAACAACGGGTAGTAGCTCGAGATGCCGAAGCTGGGGTCGATCGCCGTGGCGACTGTGGCCGGTCGCGCTGGTGTGGGCGGAACGGGGTTGGGCGCGTCGCGGTCTGTTCCGATGTTGCTGGGCTCCTCGATTGCGACCTCGCCTGATGAATCTGCAGGCGGCGTGCCGGCCGCAGGTTGCGTGTTGCCACCTGCAGAGCTGCCCGAACCTCCGCCGCAGGCGACGATCGCAGCGGCCAAAATCCCTAGCAAGCCTGCAGCGACAACCCTCTTGCCGAATCGGTGACGCTTGGCCTTTGCGGCCTTCTTGGTATCCATGATGGGTTCCTCGTTTTGTTGTGCGCGCGCCAGTGGGTTGCCCCACGGATCGCGACTTTTTTCTGGCTTTCGCCCCTCGGCGACGAACGGTGCAGCCTTCGTGCCATGTCGGTGGTAGCGAAAACGTCGCGATGTATGAGCGCGGTTTGTCACTTTCAGCGACGGCAATTGACACGCCGTGTCCAGTGATGGGCCTGATACGTCCCGTCGACCACCGATGTGCAGGCGAAGGTTTCGCTTCCTCTGGGCTAACGCTCGCCTGTCGACCCGCCGTGCGGCAGCTTGGTGCTAAGCAGCTCCTCCAGAGCGCTGTCGCTGGACATGGCGTTGGTCACGGCGCGCCGTCCAGGGCTGCGGCGCAGCGCTTGGAATCTGATCCGCCGCTTCACGCTACATTGCGCCTCATGGACCGCCTAGAAAATATCGAGATCTTCGTGCGCGTGGCGCAGACGCAGAGCTTCGCAGAGGCCGCGCGGCAACTCCGCCTGGCCAAGTCGGTGGTCACCAGCCGCATCAAGCAACTGGAGGACCACGTCGGCGCGCCGCTGTTCCATCGCAGTACGCGCGTCGTGCGGCTCAGCGAGGTCGGCCAGGCTTTCCTGAGGGACTGCACCGACCTCGTGGGCCGGGCCAACGACATCCTGGATCAGATGCGCGGTGCCCATGCCGGGCCCGCGGGCGTGTTGCGCATCCATGCGCTGACGGGCTTCGTGCTCGGTCACTTCGCGGCGCTGCTGCACGCGTTTCAGGTGAGCTACCCCGACATCCGGCTCGAACTGATCGTGAGCGACGCGGTGGTCGACCCGGTCAAGGTGGGTGTCGATTGCGCCCTGCAGATTTTTCCCGCAGCGTCCACCGAACTGGTGTCGCGTCCGCTGTTCCCTGTTCGGCGCGTGTTCTGCGCGACACCGGCGTACCTGCGCAAGGCCGGCATGCCGGGCAGTCCGCGCGACCTGCACAAGCATGCGCTCGGTCTTTACTCAGGCTACCCGACGCGGGACCGATGGACCTTCCACCATGGCAGCGAGCAGGTCACCCTCTACATGAATGCAGCCCTGTTGACCAACAGCGTGCATCTGCTGCGCGAGTACGCGCTGGAGCATGCGGGGATCGTGTGCCTGCCGACCCTGGTGGCCGGCGACGCCATCCTGCGGGGCGATCTGCAGGTGGTCCTGCCCGAGCACCTGCTGTCGTCGTTCTCGCTGAGTGCGGTCTACCCCGGCACTTCACGCAACGACTTCAAGCTCCGGCTGTTCATCGAGCATATTGCCGGCGCGTTCAGCAAGGTCCCGAAGTGGGACGCCGACATGATCGCGCAAGGGCTTCTGCCCGCCCAGGTGATCACCGATTGAGGCGATGCCTGCTTGCGGGTTAACCCCGCCGATTGACCGGATTCCACGAACAATGCGGTCTGCATTGAAGGCCTACCGCTGAGCGGCCGTGGCTCTTAGAGTTCAGCCCATCGCACACCGATGTGCTCAACGCCACGGAGACACGCCCCATGACGGAAGTCGCTTACCAGACAAAGTTCGGCTCGCTCAAGCAGTACGAAAAAGGCCGCGTCGAGCCCATCGCCGACGATGTTCGCCACTACGCCTTCTCCAACTGCTTCGAGATCGCGAACCACAGCGCGCCCTACGAGAAGGTCGTTTTCGGCCAGAACCAGATCTACGTGCTCGAGACCCTGCGCGCCGAAGGCGTGTCGCCCTGGTACACCTGCGCGCACGACGAGTTCGCGCTGGTGATGGACGGCGCGGTCGAGGTGCACCTGGTCCAGCTCGATCCGGCGCAGGCCGTGCAGGACGCCGACAAGAACGGTGCCGTGATGGTTCAAGGCGAGCCGGTGGGCAAGAAGATGGGCTGGATGAAGCTGTCGCGTGGCCACCAGGGCCTGCTGCCCAAGAACACGGCCTACCAGTTCCGCACGCCCGGCGAACCGGGCGTCATCGTGCTGCAGACCTGCAAGGGCGAACTCTCGGTCGAGAAGTGGGCCGACATCTGCCAGACGCATTGAACGACCGAACACCGGAGACGAACACCATGAACGCACCCGCAGAACTCGCCAAGGTCATCGCATCGCAGCCGAACGCATCGCTCGGCTACAAGGACTTCTCGCTCGGCAGCTTCGACTTCCGACGCGACGAGTACTTCGTTCATATCACCTGGAAGACCCGCGACGGCCGGCCGATGAGCCACACCATGGACGCCGGCAACTACCTGCGTGCCCTGATGCGTGACGTGGCCTGGGGCTTCTTCTATGGCTGGGTCAATTTCGACCATGTGTTCGGCACGGTCAACCACTACCAGTCGGTCGACCTGTATGCCGGCAGCTTCAACGGCACGATGAAGGAAGCGGGCATCGACCTGCTGGAGAACTTTCCGACGGCGCAGATCCGCGCCACCTTCGAGGCGATGCTCGACGACTGGACCAACGAGACCTTCGACCCGTTCTCGGCACCGCAGGAAACCGGCTCCCCCTACGGTCGCAAGAACGGCAACAACACGGCCAAGGTCACGCGCGCCCGTGAGCTCGCGACGCGTTGCGTCGGGCTCAAGGGCGACTTGAATCTGCGCA
>CALRYR010000219.1:0-7039 GCA_943372425.1 Variovorax sp. YR752
CACGACCTACGTCGACCTGACGCTGATCCACTGGCCCTCGCCCAAGAACGAAGTGCCCGTCGCCGAGTTCATGGGCGCGCTGATGGACGCCAAGGCCCAGGGCCTGACGACGCGCATCGGCATCTCCAACTTCAACATCGCGCTGATGAGGGAAGCCATCGCGGCGGTGGGTGCGGAGAACATCGCGACGAACCAGATCGAGCTGTCGCCCTTCCTGCAGAACCGCCAGGTCGTCGATTTCGCGAGAAGCCAGGGCATCCACATCACCTCGTACATGACGCTGGCCTACGGCAAGGCGCTGAAGGACCCGGTGATCGAAGCCATCGCCAAGGCGCACAAGGCGACGCCGGCGCAGGTGGTGCTGGCCTGGGCGATGCAGCTGGGCTATGCCGTGATCCCGTCGTCGACGAAGCGCGAGAACCTCGCGAGCAACCTGCTGGCGCAGCAACTTCAGTTGAGCGATGCCGACATGGCACAGATCGCCGCGCTCGACCGCAATGAACGCCTCACCAGCCCGGAAGGCCTGGCGCCGGCGTGGGACTGAGTGGGCGGCGATGCAGACGGCGCAAGGTCACGCCACGCCCGTGTCCGTTGGTCGTCGGCATGTTTCAGTTGAAGCACGGGCTTGCGCGCGCGCAATGGCCCTGCAACAGCGGCTGGCGACATTAGGGGCTCTGCACCGGCGCACTTCCGCACCGATGCGGTCCCCGACGCCAACACGCCGCATTCAACCCAGGAGTCTCCATGACCGACCTCGCCGCCGCCAAGAAGCATCGCCTCGCCCCGCTGACCACACCCACCCCGCTGGGCGCGGACGCCACCCGCGACATCTCCGCGGAACTCAACGCCCTGCTGGCCGACACCTTCGCGCTGTACTTCAAGACCAAGAACTTCCACTGGCACATGTCGGGCCCGTCGTTCCGCGACTACCACCTGCTGCTCGACGAGCAGTCAGACCAGATCTTCGCCATCGTCGACCCGATCGCCGAGCGCGTGCGCAAGCTGGGCGGCACCACGCTGCGTTCCAGCGGCCACGCCGTGCGCCTGCAGCGCCTGAACGACAACGACGCCGACTTCGTCACACCAGCCGACATGCTGGCCGAGCTGAGCCAGGACAACCAGCGCGTCGCCGCCTTCATGCGCGAGACGCACGCCCTGTGCGACCGCTACGGCGACGTGGCGACCGCCAGCCTGCTGGAGGTGTGGATCGACGAGGCGGAACGCCGCACCTGGTTTTTGTTCGAGGCCGGCCGTCAGAGCTGAGGCCGCATGCCGCTCAGGCGATGCGCCCGAACCACAGCATCGACAGCGCAGCGGCGGTCATCGCCAGCAAGGCCGAGACCAGCGCGAACACCGCGCTGATCTCGGTTTCGCGCGTGAGCACCTGCACGCGCGAGCCCAGGTTCTCGTAGACGCTGCGCAGCGCCTCGGCGGTGCCGGCGTGGTGGTAGTCCCCACCGGTCATGCGCGCGACCTCGCGCAGCGTGGGCTCGTCGAGCTTCATGTAGATCGCCATGCCGTCGGGCGCGGCAACGTCGCCTTCGACCGTGCCCAAGCCCACCACGTGCACGCGCACGCCACGGTCGGCCGCCATCTTCGCGGCGGCCAAGGTGTCGACGCCGGTGGTACGGCGACCGTCGCTCAAGAGAATGATCGCTGCCGAGTTGTACGAGCCCGGCGCAACCGGCGTGAAGGGCCGGGGCGGCGGCTTCGCCTTGTCGTCGAGGCTGCGCGCACGCGGGTTGCCGTTGCTGCCGGCGCTCATGTCGGCGAGTTCGATCCCCTGGTCCGGAAACAGCTCGGCGAGGCTCAGCACGATGGCGTTGCCCACGGCGGTGCCCATCTGCATCTGGAAACCGTCGATCGCCGCGACCAGCGCCTCGCGGTCGAGCGTCGCGCGCTGTGCGACCTGGCTGCTGCCGGCGAAGGTGACGAGGCCGACCTCGATCGTCTTCGGAACCTCCTCCAGGAACAGCTTGGCCGCGTCCTGCGCCGCCACCATGCGGGTCGGCTTGACGTCGCTGACGCGCATGCTCAGCGACACGTCGATGGCCAGCATGACCGTGGTGCGCGCCCAAGGCAATGGCACGCGCGCCACCGGCCGCGCCGCTGCCACCAGCAGCCCCGCGCAGGCCAGCAGCAACAGGGCGGGTGGCAGATGCCGGCGCCATTGGCGCCCGGCCACGGCCGCCTGCACCACGCGCAGGCTGCTGTAGCGCAGGGCCGCCTTGTTGCGCCGGCGCAGCAGCCACAGGTAGGCGGCGGGCATCAGCGCCAGCAGCAGCAAGAACCAGAGATACCCAGGCCAGAGGAAGAACATGGCGGCGCGTGTCGGTGAACCTGCAGGGTGGCGGCCGCGAAGAACACCGCGCCGACGAGCCGGCGCAGGATCTTCCCCGCAGTGCAGCAACATCCTGCCTGGGATGGATTCGGCGCGCAACCGGCATCGCACGATGCCCCCGCGGCGCGTCAGGCGCGCGTGGCGGCGCGTGCGCGCTTGTGCGCGTACATGGCGGCGTCCGCCTGCCGCAGCGCCTCGTCCGCGCTGCAGTCACGCGGGTCGATGGCAACGGCGCCCACGCTCGCGCCGACATAGGCGATGCGGTGGGCCCCCAGGTCGAAGTCGCCCACGACGCAGTCGCCGAGGCGCTGTCCCAGGGCCGCCGCGGCGGTGCTCGCGTCTTCGCCGAGGGCCGGACCTGCCCCGATCGCCACGAACTCGTCGCCGCCCAGGCGCGCGAGGAATTCGCCCGTGCGCAGCGCGTCTGTCAGGCGCTCGGCGATGGCGCGCAGGAACGCATCACCGCTCTCGTGGCCGTGCGTGTCGTTGATGGCCTTGAAGCCGTCCAGATCGATGAAAGCGACCAGCACCGCCGCTTCGGCGCGCGCGCTGCGGGCGATCAGGCCCTCGAGCTCCTCGATGAGCAGGCGCCGGTTCGGCAGCCCCGTGAGGTGATCGGTCCGCGAGCTGGCGGCCAGTTGCGCATTGACCGCCTGGAGTTCGGCCACCAGGCGCTCGCGCTCCAGATGCTGGTTGATGAGGCGCGAGAAGAGTTCCAGCACATGCTGCGACTGCGCCGACATCGGCTGCTGGCTGGCGCTCGCGGCGCACAGGGTGCCATGCACATGGCCGTCGTCCGCGCGCACCGGTGTGCTGATGTAGGTCCGGATGCCGAGCTGGCGCGCAGCGGCCGAATCACCCCAGCATTGCTCGATGTCGCGCGTGTAGAAGCGCCCTTCGTCCAGCGCGCGCTTGCACAGCGTGTCGGCCCACGGCACCGCCAGGCCTTCGGGAATGTCTAGCTTGTCTTTGTCGCTGTTGCGCGCCACCCGCACGTGCTGGATGCCGCCGGGCCAGTCGATCGCGGTGAGATACGTCGATTCGCAACCGGTCACGGCCTCGAGCATCTCCAGCAGCGGGCGTGTCAGCTCCTCCAGCGTGTGCGCGCTGCCGACCGCTTCGGAAAGTTGGGCGAGGATGGGTTGCATACGGGGATTGTCAGGGAATGCTCAAGGGGCCGATCGCTGCAGGCGCATCGACACGGAGAAGCGATCCGCCGGGTGGATCGACACCGAGACTTCGAACGCCTGGCCCGCCGCGTCCAGGTAGCGGCGAACGATCTTCAGCGCCGCCGCGCCCTCGTCGACCTTCAGGGTTTTGGCCATCGCCGGATCGCACACCGTCGCTGCCCGGACATCCTGGTGGATCTCGGCGATCTGGCGGCCGTAGCGGGTCTCGATCAGCGCGCTGATGAGCGCGTCGGGCGATGCGCGCACCAGGTCGCCGATCTCCGCATAGGCCGGATCGATGTAGACGTCGGTCCAACCGATCGGGCCGGCCGTCGCATCGCCGCGCAGCCGCAGGCTCGAGATGCGGAGCCAGCGCGTGCCGTCGGCGCAGCCCAGGTCGGCGGCGATGGCACCACTTGCCGTCACCGCCTCGATCGACTGCACCTGGCGCAGGTGCTCCGCACCGAACTGGACCAGATCGTCGACCGATGCCAGCGACGGCCGGAAGGTGGTCCGCGGCCGGGTCGCCTCGACGCGGGTGCCGACGTTCTTCCGGCGGGAGACGAGGCCGAGCTGTTGCAGCTCGGCCAGCGCCGCGCGCACGGTGTGGCGGCTGGTCCTGTAGTGATCGACGAGTTCCAGCTCGGTCGGCAGCAGGGTGCCGACGGCGAAATGGCCGCTGGTGATGGCGTCGGTGAGATGGCGTGCGATGTCGCTGTAGCGCGGCTTGGTGGGCTGAGACATGGTGGCCTCGAGGATCGCATTCATCGGACTAAGGGTAAACCCAGGATTGTTTGTCATGTCCGGACATATTAGAGTCAATATGTCCGGACATATCAACACGGTCCGTTGTCAATTCCTGAAGCCCCACCCCATGCACATTCCCTCGTCCTCGCTCCCGATGGCCAGCACCGTCGTCGACTCGATCCTGTTCCGCGATGCCTTCGGTACGCAGAAGATGCGCCAGCTCTTTTCCGACGGCGCGCTGATCCAGCGCTACATCGACGCCGAGATCGCCCTCGCGAAGGCCGAAGCGCGCGTTGGCGTCATCCCGGCCGAAGCGGCTGAGGTCATCGCCCGCGAATCGAAGATCGAGCGCATCGACTTCGACCACATGCGCGAAGAGACCGACATCGTCGGCTACCCGATCCTGCCGCTCGTGCACCAGCTCGTCGCCATGTGCGGCGAGGCCGGCCGCTACGTGCACTGGGGCGCCACCACGCAGGACATCATGGACACGGCCGTCGCGCTGCAGGTGCGCGATGCGCTCGACAGCATCGACACCGACATCCGAGAGCTGCGCGGCATCCTGGCGTCGCTCGCGAAGAAGCACCGCGACACGCCCATGGCCGGCCGCACCCACCTGCAGCAGGCGCTGCCGGTGACCTTCGGCTACAAGGTCGCGATCTGGCTCGCCATGTTCGACCGCCACCAGCAGCGCATCGCCGAACTCCGCCCGCGCGTGGCGGTCGTCGAGTTCGCCGGTGCGGCCGGCACGCTGGCGTCGCTGGGCGACAAGGGCTTCGAAGTGCAGAAGGCCATGGCCGAGGAACTGAAGCTGGGCGTTCCCGCCACCACCTGGCACGTGGCGCGCGACGGCTTCGCCGAAGCGGTGAACCTGCTCGCGCTGGTCACCGGCTCGCTCGGCAAGATCGCGCTGGACATCATGATCATGGCGTCGACCGAGTTCGCCGAGGTGTACGAGCCCTTCGTGAAGGGCCGCGGCGCCTCGAGCACGATGCCGCAGAAGCGCAACCCGATCTCCAGCGAACTCATGCTGGCCGCATCGAAGGCGGTGCGCCAGCACGCCGGCCTGATGGTCGACGCGATGGTGCAGGACTTCGAGCGCGCGACCGGCCCGTGGCATGCCGAGTGGATCGCGATTCCCGAGAGCTTCATCCTCACCTCGGGCGCCCTGCACCAGGCCAAGTTCGCGATCGGCGGGCTGATCGTCGACGAGGCACGCATGGCGCACAACCTCGGCATCACCAAGGGCCTGATCGTGGCCGAGGCAGTGATGATGGGCATGGCACCGCACATCGGCCGCCAGCAGGCGCACGACGTGGTGTACGACGCCTGCCGCACGGTCAACGAGAAGGGCGGCACGCTGGCCGAAGCATTGGCCGCGCTGCCGGAGGTCACGACGCATTTCGACCGCGCGACGATCGACCGATTGACCGACCCCGCCAACTACCTCGGCCTGGCACCGCAGATGGTGGACCGTGCGCTGGCGCTGTCGGCCGAGGTGAACGCCTGATGGCCGGAGCAATGCGATGACCGACCTCTCACCCACCCGTCCGCCGGTGGCGACGCTCGCAGCGCCGAAGCCGCTGCCCTGGTACCGGAAGCTCGGCATGCAGGTGCTGCTGTCGCTGGTGCTCGGCATCGCCGTCGGCTTCATCTTTCCGAAGTTCGCCTCGCAGCTGAAGCTGCTGGGCGACATGTTCCTGTCGCTCATCAAGGCCGGCGTCGCGCCGCTGGTGTTCCTCACCATCGTGCACGGCATCGCCTCGGCCGGGGATGTGAAGAGCGCAGGCCGCGTCGGCTGGCGCGCCATCCTGTACTTCGAGGTGATCTCCACGATCGCGCTGGTGGTCGGCCTGTTCGCGGGCAACCTGCTGGGCATCGGCAAGGGCATGAGCACCGTGGCCGGCGGCGCGGCCGCGCCGACCGTGAAGGCCGCGGCGCCGCAGGGCTTTCTCGAATTCATGGCGCACATCGTCCCCGACAACTTCGTCGGTGCCTTCGCCAAGGGCGAACTGCTGCAGGTGGTGGTGCTGGCGGTGATGGTCGGCATCGGGATCCTGGCGATTCCCGACGCGCGCCGCGCCAGGATCAACGAAGGCCTCGACAACATCTCCGAGGTGCTGTTCTCCTTCATCAACCTGGTGATGAAGCTGGCCCCCATCGGCACCTTCGGTGCGGTGGCCTACTCGGTCGGCAGCAACGGCACGGCGGTGCTGGTCGCCCTGGCGCAGCTGGTGTTCAGCTTCTATGCGGTGGTGCTGCTCTTCATCGCGGTGGTGATGGGCCTCGTGGCGAAGCTCGCCGGCTTCAGCCTGTGGCGCTTCCTGCGCTTCATCAAGGACGAGATCCTCATCGTGCTCGGCACCGCGTCTTCGGAAAGCGCATTGCCGCGGCTGCTCATCAAGCTCGAACGTCTGGGCTGCGCGAAGCAGACCGTCGGGCTGGTGCTGCCGACCGGCTACGCCTTCAACCTCGACGGCACCTCGCTGTTCATGGCGATGGGCGTGATGTTCATCTCGCATGCCTACGGCGTGCCGCTCACCCTCGACCACCAGATCGGCATCCTGCTGCTGATGCTGCTCACCTCGAAGGGCGCGGCGACGGTGTCGGGTGGCTCCTTCGTGGTGTTCGCCGCGACGGTGACCTCCACCGGCATGCTGCCCGTCGAAGGGCTGGCGGTGATCTTCGGCGTCTACCGCTTCCTGTCGATGGCCATCGCCACCTGCAACACCATCGGCAACAGCGTTGCGACGGTCGTGGTCGCGAAGTGGTCTGGCACCTT
>CALRYR010000220.1:0-7031 GCA_943372425.1 Variovorax sp. YR752
GATCAACTACGCGAGTGCCGGGTCGGCGTCCTTTGGCCATCTCGCCACGGTGCAATTCGCCCGTGCGGCGGGCCTGACACTGGAGCACATCCCCTACAAGGGGCAGGCCCCGACCACGCAGGCGGTGCTGTCCGGCGAAGTGCAGATGCTGCTGTCGACGAGCTCGGCCCAGATGAATGCCTTCATCAAGGAAGGCCGAGTGCGCTTGCTGGGCGTCAGTTCTGCCCAGCCGTCGCCGCTGGTGCCTGGCGGCGTGCCGATCGCCCAGACGCTGCCCAACTTCCAGGCCGATGTCTGGTTCGGGTTGTTTGCACCTGCGGCGACGCCGAAGGATGTGGTCGCCCGCCTGAACGATGCCATCGGCAAGGCGCTTCAGCAGCCCGAACTGCGAGCCCGCTTCGAAACCGCGGGCGGTCAGGCGGTGGGCAGCACACCGGCGCAGATGAAGGTGCGGATCACCCAGGAGTCCGCAAGCTGGGCCACGATCATCAAGGAGGCCAACATCAAGGAGGAATGAGGCGCTGCGCTCAGCGGGCGGCGGTCCTCGGCGCCGGGCCGAAGCCGTTGTAGGGAGGCGGCTTCTTCGCCAGCATGGCCTCCACCGCGATCCGCGGCTCCGGTGCAGCGAAGGCTGCGCCCTGGCTGTTCGCTTCCAGTGCGAACATGCTGTGCTGGTCGGAATCCAGCGACGCGTTCAGCGCCGCTTTGGTCAGGCCCATGGCGGTCGGCGATGCGTGCGTGAGCCTCAGTGCGATGTCCTTGGCGCGCGCCTCGATGTCTTCGCTGGCATGGACCTCCATCACCAGGCCCATCGTGCGCGCCTCCTCGGCATCGATTTCGCGGGCCGAGAAGATCAGCTCCTTGGCGCGCTGCAGACCCACCATGCGCGGCAACAGGTAGGTTGGCCCGAGGTCCGGTATCACCCCCAGCTTCAGGTAGGACATGGCAAAGCGTGCCTGGGGCGAGGCGAGGACGATGTCGGCTGTCAGCGCGAGCGTGAAGCCGGCGCCGAACGCTGGTCCGTCCACGACAGCGATCAACGGTCGGGTCAGATGAAGCAAGTCGCTGATCAACCGCAACCCCGATTGCACCCGCTGCTGCCAGAAGGCCGGACCGGCATCGAGTTGGTCATGGATGAAGTGCAGATTGCCGCCCGCGCAGAACGCTCCGGGGGTTCCTGCGAGCACCAGAACCCGGATGTCGAGGTCGGCTCGCACGCGATCGAGCACCTTCATCAGGTCCTCGCGCAGCTCGCTGTCGAACGGGTTGCGTTTGTTGGCCCTGTCAGGCGGATCCAGCCGACGCCCTCTTCAACGTCGAAATCCAAGGTCTGCAGATTCAACATCGATTGCTCCTCAAGCAGGCGTGAACATGGGCACGACACCGTCGCCATCGACCGGCTTGAAGCAGACCTTCACGCGCTGGCCGATGCGCAGCGCATCGAGGTCGCAGTCGACGATGTTGGTCAGCATGGTCACGCCCTCATCCAGCGTCACGTAGGCGATGGCGTAGGGAAGCGGGCCCGCGCGGCGCGTCACGCTCACGCTGTAGATCGTGCCTGTGCCCTTGGCATCCTCCCAGTTGGTGTCGCCCATGCAGAACGGGCAGACCGGTCGTGGATACCAATGCAGCTTTCGGCATGCCGTGCAGCGGCGCACGCGCAGAATGCCTTCCTTGGCGCCGGCGAAGAACGTCTCCGTCGCTGCATCGATGGTGTTGGCCGCGAGGGGCCTGTCCTGGTGCATCGTGGTCATCGTCTCACTCCCGTTCCATGATCAGCGTGGCGCTGCCGTGGCGCGAACCCAGCAAGCCGCCCATTCCTTGTGCGAGCGCCAGCTTGCAGTCACGCACCTGTACCTTCGGGTGTGCTTCGCCGCGCAACTGACGAACGGCTTCGATCACCTTGGTGATGCCGCCGCGATTGGCTGGATGGTTGTTGCACAGTCCTCCACCATCGGTGTTGAAGGGCAGCTTGCCGACACCTGAGATCAGATTGCCGTCGGCGACGAACCGCCCGCCTTCGCCCTTCCTGCAGAAGCCGAGATCCTCCAACTGCATGAGCACGGTGATCGTGAAGCTGTCGTAGATCGAGGCGTACTGGATGTCGGCCGGGGTCACGCCGGCTTCCTCGAAGGCCTGCGGGCCCGAAAGCGCCGCGCCGGACCAGGTCAGGTCGACATGCCCGCCGAGCTGGCCCTTGATGGTTTCACCGGCGCCCAGCACGTTGATCACTGGCCGCTTCAGCGAGCGGGCAATTTCCGGACGGGTCACCACGAGCGCGCCACCACCATCGCTGACCACGCAGCAGTCCAGCTTGTGCAGCGGGTCACTGATCATCGGCGAGGCCAGCACGTCCTCGACGGTGACCACGTCACGCAGCATGGCGTGTGGATTGTGTTGTGCATGCGTGGAGGCGGCTACCTTGATCCAGGCCAGTTGCTCGGCCGTGGTGCCGAACTCGTGCATGTGGCGCGCTGCGGCCAGTGCATACATGTTCACGGTGACCGGGCCGTAGGGCATCTCCCAGGGCACGTCGGGGGTGGCTGCCGTGACCAGCCGGGGCGCAACGCCGCTCGAGCCCTCGCTGCGCGGGCGTCCGGCCAGGGTGATCAGTGCCACGTTGCACTTGCCCATGGCAATGGCCTGCGCTGCATGTGCAACATGGATCAGGTAGGCCGAGCCGCCTGTGTCGGTGGTGTCCACGTGGCGCAGCTTCAGTCCGAGATAGTCGGCCATGCTGTTGGCGCCCAGACCCGGCGCATCGCCGGCGCAGAAGTAGCCGTCCACGTCCTGCAGCGTGAGGCCGGCATCGGCCAGAGCGCCCCGTGCGCACTCGGCATGCAGCTGCGCGACGGTCTTGTCGGGTGCCTTGCGGGTGGGATGTTCGTAGGCGCCTGCGATGCAGGCGCGTCTGCGGATGGTCATGGAAGGCTCGTGTTGACGTTGGAATGACAACGATCGTATCATTGGTTCTACCATCCAACAAGGAAACTCATGTCCTCTGTCGCTCCCATCGTTTCGCTCGAAGGACGCACCGTTGTTGTCACCGGTGCTGGCCAGGGTATCGGCAAGGCCCTGGCGGAACTGACCATTGCGCTCGGCGGCAATGTCGTCGCTGTGGACCTCAACGGCGAGACGTTGCAGTCTGCACTGGCCCCCCTGCCACAAGACCGCCTGCTGGCTGTGGTCGGCAGCGTCGTCGATGCCGATCTGGCTGCCCGCGCGGTCTCCGATGCCGTCATGCGATTCGGTGCCGTGCACGGCCTGGTCAACAACGCTGGCATCACGCGCCCCGCCATGATCGACAAGATGACTGCCAAGCAGTGGCAGGACGTCATCGATGTGCATCTGACGGGCACCTTCTTCTGGACGCAGGCCGTGGGCCGCCACATGCTCGAACGCGTCAAAGGCGGCGACACGACGGGTGGTTCCATCGTCAACATTTCCTCGGATGCCGGACGCAAGGGCTCCATCGGTCAGATCAACTACGCAGCGGCCAAGGCGGGCATGCTGGGCATGACGATGACGGCCGCGCGCGAATGGAGCAAGTACAACATCCGCAGCAATTCGGTCTGCTTCGGGGTCGTCGAGACGCCGATGACCGAGGTGGTGCGTGGAGAGAAGTTTCGCGACGGCATGCTGGCGCAGATTCCCATGGGCCGCTGGTCGACGCCGGAGGAGGTGGTCAAGACAGTGTGCTTCCTGCTGTCCGACGGCGCCAGCTACGTGACCGGCCAGCACCTGGCGGTCAATGGCGGTTTCCACATCAGCCTGTGAACGTGCTGCCAGACGCCGGCCGGCTGGCTGCGTTCATCCGCGAGCAAGTCGAGCCCTTCAAGGGCGCGCTGCAACTGCGCCGCATCGAAGGCGGGCAGTCCAATCCGACCTGGATCGTTGACGCGGGCTCGCAGCGCTATGTGCTACGCAGCAAGCCCGCCGGTGTGCTGTTGCCGTCGGCTCATGCCATCGACCGCGAGTTCCGTGCGATGCGGGCCCTGGCTGGCAGTGCCGTGCCTGTGCCACGCGTGCGCGTGTTGTGCGAGGACGCCGGGGTGCTGGGTAGCGCCTTCTACCTCATGGACTTCGTCGAGGGCCGGATCCTCGTGGACCAGACCTTGCCCGGCATGGACCCGGCCGAACGAGGCGCCCACTACGCGGAGCTGGCACGTGTGCTGGCGGCGCTCCACGCTGTGGACTACCGCGCCACGGGTCTGGGCGACTTCGGCCGCGAAGGGCGCTACGTGGAACGTCAGCTCGAACGGTGGACCCGGCAGTACCGCGCGAGCGAGACGGTCCCCATCCCGGACATGGAGCGGCTGATCGACTGGTTGCCGGCCCATGTCCCTCCACAGACGGCCACCTGCCTGGTGCACGGCGACTACCGTCTGGACAACGTGGTGTTCCATGCCACGGAGCCGCGCATCGTGGCGGTGCTGGATTGGGAGCTTTCCACCCTGGGCGACCCGCTGGTCGACCTGGCTTACCACTGCATGGGCTGGCACATCACGCTAGGCACGCACCGCACCTTGGCCGGCGTGGAACCGTGGCCAGTAGGCGTTCCGGAGGAGTCCGCGCAGATGGCCAGCTATAGCCGAGCCGCCGGTCGCATGGAGGGCATTGCCGACTGGCCGTTTTATCTGGCCTTCAACATGTTCCGCATGGCCGCGATCCAGCAGGGCGTCGCCAAGCGCGCTTTGTTGGGCAACGCCGCCAACAGCCGCGCCCACGCAGTGGCGGACCGCGTGGCCGTCACAGCTGCGGCGGGCTGGGCCATGGCCCGTCGGGTCGCGCCCACCTTGCTGCACTGACGTATTCCAGAACCCACGGAGACCCCGATGTACATGCCCCCCAATAGCCGGCTCAGGCTGGACCCGATCGACGAATACACGCACACGCCAGAGGCGGCCGGCAACTACAACGAGAGCATGTATTTCAATGCCTTCGATGCGGGTGCCGGACTCGGGTTGTGGCTGCGCCTGGGCAACCGCCCGAACGAAGGCCATGCCGAGATGAGCTGCTGCGTCTACCTGCCGGATGGCCGCGTCGGCTTCATGCACTTGCGGCCCACGATCGCCGACAACAGTGGCATGGACGCCGGCGGCATGCGGATCGAGGTGCTGGATCCCTTCCGGCGTCTGCGCGTGCGCTACGAAGGTGATCTGCTGTTGATGGACGACCCGCTGGCCATGGCCGATCCGGGCAGCGCATTCAAGCGCTATCCCAAGCGCCCGGCGTCGATCGAACTGGATTTCGAAGGCGTCTCGCCGATGCATGGCGGGGAGATTGTTGCGCTGGATGGTTCGCCCATCGAACTGGACCCCGAACAGGCGGTCTACCGCGGCCACACAGAGCAGAACATGGCTGTCAACGGGCATGTCACCGTCGATGGCGAACGCCACGTCATCGCTGACGGTACTGGTTACCGAGACAAGAGTTGGGGGCCACGACATTGGCACAGCTTCTATTGGTACAAGTGGTTGCCGGTCACCTTCAATCGCGATTTCGGTGTGCTGCTGTCCATCAAGGGCCGGCCCGATGACGGGCCGCACCGCATCAGCGGCAATGTGCTGCGTGGCGGCGTCTATGAGGAGGTGATCGGTGGTCGCATCGACACCGACTACGACGAGAACATGATGCCGCGCGGCCTGACCGCGGAGGTCGTCACCCGTGAAGGTCGTTATGCGCTGAGTGCGCGCATGCTGGCGACTGTGCCGCTACGGCACAAGCGCGTGGGTGGCGACGCCCGCAACTACACCCGCATCACCGAAAGCATGAGCGAGTACCGTTGCGGCGATCTGCGCGCGCTGGGGATGACCGAGTACTGTGACGTCGTGAACGACGGCATTCCGATCTCGATCACGCTGGAGGGCGCTGCACGATGAGCACATCGACGCTGAAGGTCACGCATGAAGAAGGCGTGGCAACCATTACGCTCGATCGACCCGAAGCCAAGAATGCCTTGTCGCCTCAGATGGCCGATGAGTTGGTGGCCGCACTCGGCGCGCTGCAACGCGACGAGACCGTCGGCGCGCTCGTGATCACGGGTGCGGGGGGAAGCTTCTGTTCTGGTGGGGACGTCAAGGGCATGGGGCAGGGCGCCGCGCGCAGCACCGAGCAGCGACACGCTGGCATGCAGCGCTACCGCCAACTGACCATGACGCTGCTGGGCCTGGACAAGCCCTTGATCGCGGCCCTTGACGGCGTGGCCTACGGTGCCGGATTCAGCATGGCCCTGACTGCAGACCTCGTGCTCGTCAGCGACCGTGTCCGCCTGGCCATGGTCTTTCACCGCGTCGGCCTCGTGCCGGATCTGGGGGCCTGGTACACCCTGCCGCGCATCGTCGGCTTGCAGAGAGCCAAGGAATTGATCTACTCGGCGCGCGAGATCGGTGCCGCCGAGGCGCTGCGCATCGGCCTTGCATTCGAAGTGATCGCACCGGAGCAGTTGTTGCCGCGTGCCGCCGCGATCGCCCGCAGCTTCTGCGGCGCATCTGCACTGGCCATGAGCCTGTCCAAACGCGCATTGCAATCGTCGCTGCAAAGCGAGTTGGCCTTCATGCTGGACATGGAGGCTGCCGGACAGGCGATGGCCAGCGGCAGCGACTATGCCCGTGAAGCGGTGCGTCGCTTCGCAGCCAAGGAGGCGCCCCAGTTCCGGTGGCCTTCCATCCCGACCTCCCCAACGGAATGAGTTCTCCATGATCGACTTCGACAAGACGCGTGCCTGGCAATCGGATGACGTGCGCCACAGCTACACCCACAAGGACAGCATCCTCTACGCGCTCGGTGTGGGCATCGGCTCCGATCCGCTGGATCCGGCCCAGCTGCGCTTCACGTACGAAAACGGCCTGGTCACGCTGCCCACGATGGCTGCCGTCCTGGCCTCACCAGGCTTCTGGATGCGCGAGCGCAGCGACCTGGGCATCGACTACACCCGGGTCGTGCACGGCGAACAAAGCGTGACGCTGCATGCCCCCCTGCCCGCCGCGGCGACCGTTGTCGGCAGAAGCCGCGTGACGCGCATCGTCGAC
>CALRYR010000221.1:0-7016 GCA_943372425.1 Variovorax sp. YR752
CGGCCGTGGTGCAGGCCGCCGACTGTTCGGGCTATGTCGCATGGGTACTGGGGCGTTCCCGTCGATCGGTGCCGCCAGCGCCGGGCATCGGCGAGTGGCTGTCGACCGACACCATCCATGCGGATGCAACCCATGGCGCCCATCTGTTCGAGCGCCTGATGCAGGCCGTGCCCGGCTGCCTCGTCGTCTATCCCAAGCCGGCGGACGAACCCTTCGGCCATGTCGGCATCGTGAGCGAGGTTCGAGATGGCCGCGCCGAGCGCATCCTGCATTGCGCGGCGGCCAACTTCAGATCAGCGCCCCTCGACGCGATCAAGGAGAACCAGCCGACGGCCTTCGAGAACAACCCGGCGTCGATCTATGTCTGGTATCGCCCGCTTCCTCGGCTCTGATGCGCTGCTCTGGCAAGGACGCTGCCAACAGCTTCTGCGACAACGGCCGGCACGCACCCGCTACGCAGCGCCGAGGATTTCACCGATCTTGCGCAGCAGGACGTCGGCATCGAAAGGCTTGGTGATCAACTCGATGTTGCCGTCGAGCAGGGCCGCGTCTGTCGCGACGTGCGCCGCGTAGCCCGTCATCAGCACGACGCGGATGTTGGGGAAACGCGAGACAGCGTAGTCGGCCAACTGCCGTCCGTTGGGTCCGGGCAACCCCACGTCCGACACCATCAGATCGAGGTTCTCGGCTTCCTCGAGCATCGCCATGCCGGTCGTACCATCGGTCGCCTCGCTGACCAGGTAGCCATGGTCGGTGAGCAATTCGACGACCATGCGGCGGACGATCCCGTCGTCTTCGACGACCAGGATGCGCCGCTGCGCCGCAGCGGTCACAGGTGCCAACGGCGTGCCCGTTGCCGACGATGCCGACTCCGCGGGCGCCCGCGGCAGGAACAGGTTGACGCAGGTCCCCACGCCCTCCGTGCTCTCGATCGTCACGCTGCCGTGCGATTGCCTGGCATAGCCGTAAATCATCGACAACCCCAGCCCGGTGCCCTGTCCCATCGGCTTGGTGGTGAAGAAGGGCTCGAAGGCCTGCGCCATGACGGACGCGGGCATGCCGACGCCGGTGTCGCGAACGGACAATCGGACATAGTCGCCTGCCATCAAGCCTTCGATGCGAAAGGCTTCGGCCGCTGTCAGGCTCGTGTTGCGGACGTCGAGCATCAGGCTTCCACCATCGGGCATCGCATCGCGGGCATTGATGGTGAGGTTGAGCAGGGCACTGTCGAGCTGGTGCGGATCGGTCAGCACATCCCAGGTTCCCTCCTCCTGATCGATCATCAGCGCGACGTTCTCGCCAAGCGCGTTCCTGAGGATCTCTTCGAGACCATGCAAGGTCTTCGACAGCGTCACGCTTCGGTTGGCAAGCGGCTGTCGACGCGAGAAGGCGAGCAGCCGTTGCGTGATCGACGCCGCGCGGCGGGCCGACTCCAGACCCGCCTCGATGTACCGATCGATGCCTTCGAAGTTCTTTGACGCCAATCGCTTCCGGATGAGCTGCAGCGGCATCACGATGCCCTGGAGCATGTTGTTGAAGTCATGCGCGATGCCGCCCGTCAGCAAGCCGAGGGCCTCCATCTTCTGCGACTGCCGAAGCTGTTCCTCGAGCTTTCGCTGTCGCGTCATGTCGATGCCGACGCCGGTGCGGCGCGATGGCTTGCCGGATGGGTCGAAGTACGTGTGACCGCGTGACAGCACGCTGCGGATCGATCCATCCGGATGGCGGATCCGGTATTCCAGTTCGACGAGCCCTTCGGCCTCCAGCCCTCCCGACATCACCCGCCGCAGCGCCGGCATGTCGTCGGGGTGGACGTTGCTCAGGAACTCCACGCGCGCGATGCCCTGGGCGGCGCGTTCGGCGTCGAGCCCGTACAGCTCGGAGATCGCCGCGTCGCAGAAGAACTGGTCGCTGGCGACCAGGTACGACCACACGCCGACGCCGCCGGTGGCGCCGAGTGCGAGGCGGGTGAAGTCCTCGGAGTCGCGAAGCGCGCGGGTGCGCTGCTCCACCTGCCGCTCGAGCGAGGCGGCGAGGTCGATCAGTTTCGCTTCGCTGTCCGCGAGATCTGCCTTGGCGCGTACGTGCTCGGAGATGTCGTAGCCGCCGACGAAGATGCCACCGACCTCCCCGTTGTCGCCGAGGATCGGTTCACAAAGCAGATCGACGTAGCGCGGAAGGCTCTCGCCCGTCAGGTGGATCGGCAGCGCCTTGGCATGCATCGGGCGTCCGGTCACATAGGCCTCGTCCAGCAACTCATAGATGCCCTGGCCCGACAGTTCGGGGAAGACCTGCCGAACCGTGCGCCCCAGGAAATCTCTGGGTCCGGAGATCTCGACATAGGCGTCGTTGACGTAGGTATAGACGTGGTCGGGTCCGCTCAGCACCGCGACAAGGCCCGGCATCTGCTGCAGGAGTTGCTGCTGCCGCGCACGCTCCCGTTCGAGGCGACGTTCGGCGAGGACCTTGCCCGTCGTTTCCACGACGGTGTCGAGAATCCCCAGCACCTCGCCGTGTTCGTCGTAAACAGGGCTGTAGCAGAACGTGAAGTAGGCGTCCTCCATGTAGCCGTGCCGATCGATGGTGATCTGGAAGTCCTCGATGAACGTCGACTCGCCCTGGAGCGCCTTCGTGGCGATGGGCTGAAGCGCTTCGAAAACCTCGCTCCAGGTCACGCGCATGGGCTGGCCCAGGGCCTCCGGCTTGCTGCCCAGCAGCACGCGATAAGCGTCGTTGTAGATCGCGATGAGATCGTCGCCCCAGAAGAGGCACGTGGGGAACGCCGACGACAGCATGTTGTCCACGGCAATGCGCAAGGCGCTCGGCCAGCCCTCGATCGGACCGATCGGCGTGGCCGCCCAGTCGAAGGCACGCATGCGTGCACCGAGGGACCCGCCACCGGAAACGAAAGCGGAACGATGGTTGGCGCTCATGACGAAGCAGCGAGGAACATGTGTGGGGTTTGCAAGGCCGGGACGTGGGTCACGGTGCCCCGGGGGAGCGACGATTCTAGAGAGCCGCGGCGGGGCCTTCGTCTTGCATCGGGGCTCCGCTCAGGGGCGTTCGCCAAAGCCGCCACGCAACACCTGCTCCATCGCAGGCCCCCGTCAAGCGCTGGCCGTCGACGCGTGGCGCGTGTGCGTTGGTCAGCTGGAAGGCGGCACGCGATGACCGCGCGCCTGTGCCGCGGCGGCATGCAGGCTGTCAGCCGTCCGTGCCGCAGCCTCTGCCGTCATGGTCACCGCGACCCCGTCAGGCCCCTCGAGGATGACGACCCCGTCCTCCGCCGTCGCGACGCCGGCATCTTCGCGAGGCTTGAGCCCCGTTGAACGATCATTCATCGGAAACTCCCGTTTGCCCCGTGGCCCGCGCGCTGAGTGGATCGGTGAGATACAAGTAGGCGGGGTCGAAGACGGCTATCGATACCAGTTTTTTCAAGTCGGTGATGTAGAGATGGGATGACCGCACATGGCACACCCCGGCCTCGCGCAATTCACGCAACACGCGGTTCACATGAACATTCGTCAAGCCGCAGACCTCCCCGATGTCGGCCTGCGTCATCGGCAGCGGGAATGAAGTGACGTCCGAGACGCCAATGGCCAGCAGCCGGGCATTCATCTCGCACAGGAAATGCGCCACCCTCGCGATTGCATTGAGACGGGCCAGGCGGTAGATCCACTGCCGATGCATCGCTGCGTCAAGCAACGTCAGAAACCAGAGCCGCCGGGTCAGACGGCTGTCCGAATTCTGAATCTGCTCGAGCGACGCGTGAGAGAACACCGCGACGCGAATGTCGGTCAGCGCGGCGACATCATGATCCAGCGTCTTCAACGCGTAGGCGTGAAGATCCACAAAATCGCCGGGCACGTGCACGGCCACGAGATGCCGTTTGCCATCCAGCGCGTGAACGTGACGCGTCATGAGGCCCTGGACAAGCAAGGTGCTCACACCCACCGGCACGCCTTGTCGCACCACGACATGGCCGGCCGGAAAGTCTTGAACCTGCGACACGGCAGACTCCAGCAGCGCCCTCTCGTCGTCGGAGAGTTCGAATGCGCGATTTCGAAGGACGTTGTAGGTGTGCATGGATCAAACGAGTTCGGAATGGTGCGCCATCTCGCCGTGGGGCGCATTAACCTGCGTTAATTTGCGGCCTGAATCTGCGGGTCAGGATGAAGATGGATGGCGTCCTACGCGCCGAGGATCATGCGGCTTTAACCTCGCTCGCGGCGATATCGCCAGACGCATGACGACGAGGAAGTCCATGTCCAAGAGTTTCAACGCCGATCCTGCCAGCACTCAGCACACCGCAGCTGAAACCCTCGACGACGCAACGGGCGCGACGACTACCAGGGAAGCGCGCATCCGTCTCGCGGCCTACGCGGCCGCGGAGCGTCGTGGCTTCGCACCGGGATTCGAGACCGACGACTGGCTGGAGGCCGAACGGCAGATCGATGCCGAAGGCAAATCGGACGCTGCACCAGGCACCACGGCGTGATCGGGATCGTCGTTCCCGCGCACAACGAGGCTGCACTCGTTGGCGAGTGCATCGCTGCGTCCCTGCGTGCGGCGCGGCATCCGGGGTTGAACGGGGAATCGGTGGAGATCATGGTGGTGCTCGATCACTGCACGGACGACACCGCTGACATCGTTTCGGCGTGGCCTGTCGACACCTTGACCGTCTCGCTGCGAAATGTCGGCGCTGCGCGCGCACACGGGGCCCAGGCTCTGTTGGCACGCGGCGCGCGATGGCTTGCCTTCACCGACGCCGACAGCATGGTCGCTCAAGACTGGCTGGTGCAGCAGCTTCAGCTGGGGACGGACGTGGTGTGCGGCACCATCCAGGTCGACGAGTGGTCTGACCACGCACAGCACGCCGCCGGGCTTCATCGCCATTTTCTCCGTACGTACAACGACGCGGACGGGCATCGGCACATCCACGGCGCGAACCTTGGGATCAGCGCCGACGCTTATCGTCAGGTCGGCGGCTTTTTGCCGCTGGCCACGAGCGAGGACGTGGCGCTGGTCGAAGCGCTCCAGCACGCTGGCGCGCGCATCGCGTGGAGCGCTGCCCCTCGTGTGGTGACCAGCGCACGCCGATCCGCGCGTGCCCCCGGTGGGTTTGCCGCAGCCCTTTGCCAGGCGGTGGACGCCATGCGGACGACGGCGCTGGTCGCCAGTTAGATGCCCTCGCGTTCGAGCTTGCCTGATTCGCTGCCGGCCCCCGGCGGCGCCGCGGACCGCACCGATGCGAACTACGGCGTGGAGCTGCTCGGCTACCCGGGATTGCCAGCAGCCACCCAGGCCCATGTGATCGAGGTCTTCCGGGCCATGCTGGACCGAGGGCTCGGCGGCCCACGAGGCGTCCTGCTGCACCACGCGGCCTATCTGAAGGCCATTGGGCCCATTCACACCGAACTGTCACATTCGGACGCCGAAGCGGCGGCCGCCTTCATGGTGGCTCAGCGTCTGGCGCAGCGGATGGCGTTCGAGACGATCGACGCGCCGAAGACAGCCTGCCTGGCAGTCCGCCTCATCGAACCAGCGTACTGATTGAAGGACTTGAATGCATCTGTTGGCCTGCGACACGGCTCATGCTTTGCAAATCGACGCTGCGGGTGCAGCATGAGGTTTTGACGCACGCCCACCGCTCGGGAACGCCGCGATACGGTCGTGCCAAGTGCAAACTGCCCAGGAGCCTTCGATGGAACAAGACCTCACGCCTTCCGCCGAACTTGCGAAAGATGCCAAGACGCCCTTTCCTGGCGCTTCGCCCGCGTACGAGAACGCGCGCCGTGCGCTCCTCGCCGAAGAGATCGAGTTTCGCCGTCACATGACACGCGTCGTGGCGCAACGTCGGGCGCTGCCGCCCGGACCGGTGATCACCAGGAACTATCGGTTCAAGGATGAGCAAGGGTTCGAGGTCGGTCTGCGAGAGCTCTTCGGAGAGAAGGACACGCTGGTGGTCTATTTCTGGATGTACGGTCCGCAGCGCGAGCGACCCTGTCCGATGTGCACCAACTGGCTGGGCGCAGTGAACGGCAACGCGGCTGACATCAAGCAACGCGTGGCGCTCAAGATTCTGGGCCGCTCACCGGTGGAGCGGCAGTTCACCTTCGCACAGGAGCGCGGCTGGCGCGACCTGGACTTCGTGCAGACGGTCGGAGACGACTGGGCTGTCGACCTTGGGCTGCTGCGGGCCGACGGGAGCGAGAACCCCGCGCTGGTCGTGTTTCGCCGCGACGGGAACGAGATCCGCCTCTTCTGGGCCAGCGCAATGACCGCCGAGATGGCAGACCCCGGTCAGGACCCGCGCGATGCGCCCGATATTGCGGCGTTGTGGTCCGTGCTCGACCTCACGCCGGGTGGCCGTGGGTCAGACTGGTATCCGAAACTCAGGTACTGAGTCCCAGACTCTGCGGCATCAAGCGTTTTCTCGCTACGATGGCCCATGCATGAAGACGCGACATGGCAGGCCGCCCCCGAGGCCGAGGCAGCGATTCCGGGACTGACGATCGGCGGTCCGGAGGGAAGCAGGTTCAGGCCGGGGGGGGCAATGCACCTGAACTGCGCCTGGGGATTGCTGGGCGCGCTGAACCCAACGTTCTCGACGGGCAGGGCCGGCAGTGTCATGCACATCGATCGCTTCGACGCCTCCCCACTGCTGCTGAACGACCCACGCAATCTCGGAAGCTGGCTGCTGTACGAGATCTGTGCGTTCATGTGTGCGCACCTGCCGGAAGTCGCTGTGCTCCGTTTCACACTGTCGCGCCCGCTCGACGGCCTGGGCACCGCGAGCGAGCAGGTCCTCATGCGCCTCGAGGCGCTCGACCGCATCGGCGTCGAGGACATCGGGTTCAGCGCCCGCGGCGCATCGATGCACGTGATCGAAGGCCTTTGGCGTCCGACGACAGTGAACCGACGGCGCTTGGAAGCGGCACTGACCGAACACCGTGCAGCCTTGCGTCTGAGTCCGCTGCGGCCGGTGCCCGTGGCTGAGACAAGTTCGTTAAGCG
>CALRYR010000222.1:0-7011 GCA_943372425.1 Variovorax sp. YR752
ACACCCATGCCGTCGAGCTGCTTGTCGCTGAGCTTCAGGCTCAGGTTGCCCCAGCCCGCCTTGTAGACCATCCAGCCGGCAAGCACGAACATCACCACGTACACGGCGGGCCCGGCGAAATCGATGAACTTTCGGATGGTGCCCATGCCGTTCCAGAACACCAGCGCCTGCAGCACCCACATCGCCATGAAGGCGACCCAGCCGACCGTCGACAGGCCGGCGAAGCCATGCAGCGCCACGTCCGCATACGGCGCGACCCCTGGCATGAACTTGAGCATCAGCACCACCAGCGCGTGCGATGCGAGATAGGTCTGGATGCCGTACCAGCCGACCGCGATCAGGCCGCGGATCATGGCCGGGATGTTCGCCCCGCGCACACCGAACGCCGAGCGGCACATGACCGGGTACGGCACGCCGTGGGTCTGGCTCGGCTTGGCGATCAGGTTGCAGAAGAACTGCACGATCAGGATGCCGGCGAGCAGCGACACCAGCACCTGCCAGCTGGTCAGCCCCAGCGCGAACAGGCTGCCGGCGAACACATAGCCGCCGACGCTGTGCACGTCGGACATCCAGTAGCAGAAGATGTTGTAGCGGCTCCAGGTCTGCCGCTTCAGCGGCGCCAGTTCGTGGTTGTAGAGACCGGGATCGGCGTTCTTGATGACTTCGATGTCATCGAGGTTGGTTTCACTGTGCGACACGACGTGCTCCTTGCCTTGACGTTGCTGGGCGTTGCGGGAGGAAGGGTGTGCGTCGATCGCCCATCGATGCACAAACCGGCGGGCTGTCTGGCAGCACCACTGCAGAACTTCATGCAAATCCCGGGCCTGATTTATTACAAAGTGATCGATAACTGCAGACAATCCTGTTTGACGTTTGTCAAACAAAGTTTCTGCCGAGTGAAAAGCGGGTGTTCAGACGCCGGGTGGCAGCCGACCGTCGCGATGGATTCGGCGCACGTGCGCAGGCCGATGGCAGGCTGCCGGGTGCCTGCCATCGAAGGTCGTGATGTGTCGTGGTGCGTGAAACGCCCGACGCTGGCGCGTCCGGGCCGGCGGGCTCAACCGCTCTTGGGGGGCCTACTTCTTGGGCGAAGCGCGCTTGCGCGCCGGTGCCGCCTTGGGCGCCACCTGGAAGATCTCGTCGAAATCCAGCTCAACCGCATCCGCGGCGGGTTGCTGGATGCCGCGCTCGACGTGGTCGAGATGCTCGAGCATCAGGCGCTCCGCACGTCGCGCGTCACCGGATTCGATGGCTTCCACCAACTGGGTGTGTTCGTGCGGCGGGCAGGCACTGGTGGCAAGCGAGTCGTACTGGGCAATCGCCAGGCTGGTCAATGCGGAGAGCCGGCGCAGCGTGTCGCTGAACATCCGGTTCTCGGTGATCGCCGCGAGCCGGACGTGGAAGTCGCCCGTCAGCCGCGCAAGCGCCGCGCGGTCGCCGCTCGCGCGCGCGGCCTCCTCGCTTTGCAGGTGGCTGCGCAGGCTCGCCACCGTCTGGCCACCGTACCGCGTTGCCAGATCGGAGACCACCGCGCGCTCGATGGCGCGCCGCATGTCGAACACGTCGCTGAGTTCGGCCGGCGTCGGGCAGGCGACGAAAGCACCGCGGTTCAGTCGCAACTCCACCACCAGTTCCTGGCTGAGCCGCATCAGCACCTCACGGATGCGCGGGCGGCTGGTGTGGAAGGTCTGGGCCAGCCGCTCCTCGTTCAGCTTGGTGCCGGGCAGCAGCAGGCGCTGGCTGATCGCCTCGTAGATGCGCTCGTAGTTTTCCTGGTGGCTGAAGGAGGTGGTCACGGGTCGTCCGGAGTTTTCCGAACTATAGGGGCTCCCTTACGCCGAACCGATCCGGAAGCTCGACACCGACATCCCACCCATGAAGGCATCCTCGTGATACACGCGCTCGCCGGCCTCGCCCTCGGCCGCGCCGACGGCCACCATCAGCGGGATCAGGTGTTCCTCGCGCGGATGCGCGATGCGTGCCGCAGGGGCCGACGACCAGTCGATCAGTTGCGCCGTCCGCTCGGCCGGGCTGGACTGCACCACGGTCCGGCCGAGCCAGTCGTCGAAGGCCTTCGACACGTCGCGCGCCTGTGGGCCGAAGTTGCGCAGGTTGTGATAGCTCAGGCCGCTGCCGACGATGAGCACGTCTTCGCGGCGCAGCGGCGCCAGCGCGCGGCCGAGCGCCAGGTGTTCGGCCGGGTCGAGCCCGCGCTTGAGCGACAGCTGCACCACCGGCACGTCGGCCTTCGGGTAGATCGCGGCCATCGGCGAGAACATGCCATGGTCATAACCGCGCTCGGCGTCGATGCCCGACGGCAGGCCGGCCGCTTCGATCAGCGTGCGCACGCGCTGCGCCAACTCGGGGGAGCCGGGTGCGTCGTAGTGCACCTGGTAGGTGTGCGCCGGGAAGCCACCGTAGTCGTAGATCATCGGCGGCTGCGGGTGGCCTTGCACGGTGAAGACGGGCGCCTCCCAGTGGGCCGACACCATCAGGATGGCGCGCGGCGTGCGGCCGATCTGGCGCGGCATGTCGGCCAGCGAGGCTTCGAGCTTGGCGTAGGCGTCGCCCATCTCGCGCTTCATCCACGGCCAGGGGCCACCGCCGTGGGAGATGAAATAGGTCGGAAGGGTGTTGTCGCTCGTGGTCATGGAATGCTCCTTGGCCATGAGTCTAGAGATTTCGCCTGTGGAAATCGATGGGCTAGCATTCAACGCATCGTTTCTCCAGAGGAAATCAACCATGGACCGTCTGACCGGGCTGCGGGTGTTCCGCGAGGTGGTGGATGCCGGCAGCTTCAGCGCGGCCGCCAACCGGCTCGACATCTCTGCGCCGATGGCGAGCAAGCATGTCGCGCAGCTGGAGAAGTCGCTGGGCGCGCGGCTGCTCAACCGCTCCAGCCGGCACCTGAGCCTGACCGAAGCCGGCCAGGCCTGGTACACGCAGAGTGCGCAGGCGCTCGACCTGCTCGACGCGGCCGAGGCCGCCATCGGCCGCAAGAACGAAGCGCCGCGCGGCCAGCTGAAGGTCAGCGCGCCGGTGTGGTGCGCCACGCCGCGCATCGCCCGCGTGCTGGCCGACTACCGCGCGGCCTTCCCCGAGGTGCTGGTCGACATGCACCTGGAGAACCGCAAGGTCGACCTGGCCGCCGACGGCTACGACCTGGCGCTGCGCGCCACGCACGAGCCCTCCCCCGCACTCATCGCGCGGCCGCTGTGCCAGGTGCAGTTCCACCTGGTGGGCGCGGCCGAGTTGCTGGCGCGCGACGGCGTGCCTGCCAATCCAGCCGATCTGGCACGGCTCGGGGCCATCGTGCCGAGCTACGTCGACCTAGAAAGCTTCGCACTGCGCGGGCCGGGCGGGCGGCAGGCGCCGCTGCGGCTCAACCCGGTCCTGCGTTCCGACGACACCAACCTCACGCTGCACGCGGTGCACGCCGGCCTGGGTGTGTCCTTCTTGCCGGAATGGCTGGTCGACGACGACCTCGCGACTGGGCGCCTCGTGCAGCTGATTCAGGCGTACAGCGTGGCGCCGGTGACGCTTTTCGCGGTCTACACCAGCCGCCAGTACATGGCGCCCAAGCTGCGCAGCTTCATGGATTTCCTGGGGGGCGCGCTGTCACCGCCGCACAGGCCATGAGAAACCACCGGGTCTAGACTGGCCGACCTTCGCTGCTTCAGGATTCCGACATGACCCTCCCCACCGACCGCACCGCCCTCGAACTCCGCTCCCTCGTCACGCCGTCCGGCGAACTCGAAGTGAGCCTGGCCGAGGTGGCGATCCCCGCGCCCGGCCCCGACGAGGTGGTGGTGCGGCTCGAGGCCGCGCCGATCAACCCGTCCGATCTTGGCCTGCTTTTCGGCGCTGCGGACATGACCACGGCTGCCGTCTCCGGCACGTCCGATCGCCCCGTGGTGACCGCACGCGTGCCCGAGGCCGGCATGAAAGCGATGGCCGGCCGCCTGGGCGAATCGATGCCGGTCGGCAACGAAGGTGCGGGCGTGGTGGTCGAGGCCGGCGCGTCGCCCGCAGCGCAGGCGCTGCTCGGCAAGACCGTCGCGCTGATCGGCGGCGCCATGTACGCGCAGTACCGCGTCATCGCGGCCGACCAGTGCCTGCGGCTGCCCGATGACGCGACGCCAGCCGAGGGCGCGTCCAGCTTCGTCAACCCGCTCACCGCGCTCGGCATGGTCGAGACCATGAAGCGCGAAGGCCACACCGCGCTGGTGCACACCGCCGCAGCATCCAACCTCGGCCAGATGCTGCAGCGCATCTGCCTGAAAGACGGCATCGCGCTGGTCAACATCGTGCGCAAGCCCGAGCAGGTGGCGCTACTCAAGTCGCAAGGTGCGGTGCATGTGTGCGACGCCAGCGCACCCACCTTCCTCGACGACCTGACCGAGGCGCTGGTCGCCACCGGCGCGACGATCGCCTTCGACGCCACCGGCGGCGGCCCGCTGGCGGGGCAGATCCTCGGCTGCATGGAAGCGGCCCTGGTGCGCACCGCCACCGTCTACAGCCGCTACGGCACCAGCACGCACAAGCAGGTGTACCTCTACGGCGGGCTCGACACGCGGCCGACCGAGTTCCGCCGCAACTTCGGCATGGCCTGGGGCATGGGCGGCTGGCTCTTGTTTCCTTTCCTGAACAAGATCGGTCCGGTGGCCGCGCAGGTGCTCAAGCAGCGTGTGGCGGCTGAACTGAAGACGACCTTCGCAAGCCGCTACGCCGGCGAACTGTCGCTGCTCGAGGTGCTGTCGCTCGACGCGATCGCGCGCTACAACCAGCGCGCCACCGGCGAGAAATACCTGATCGCGCCCCACAAGGGCTGACTCGCGCGCCGGGCCTCGCCGCCGCCGCGCGACGTGGCAGTTGTCCGACGCGTCGGCGCCTGCGCGGCTGGTACCTTCCTTGCCCAAATGACGCAGTTGCCGCCCGTGATCGACACCGCCAGTCCGCCTGCCACCTACGACGACATCTTCGTGGGCAACAGCGAGATGGCGCAGCTCATGCGGCAGCACGACTGGGCGTCCACGTCGCTGGGCTCCCCCGCACAGTGGCCCGACGGGCTGAAGGTGGCACTGCGCATCCTGCTCACCTCCCGCTTCGAGATGTGGCTGGGCTGGGGCCCGGACGTCGCCTTCTTCTACAACGACGCCTACCGGCCGACGCTCGGGCAGAAGCACCCGAAGTCGCTGGCGATGCCCACGCGCGAGCTGTATGCGGAGATCTGGGACGACGTCAAGGGCCGCATCGAGACGGTCTACCAGAAGGGCGAGTCGACCTGGGACGACTCGATGATGCTGCTGCTGGAACGCGCCGGCTATCCGGAGGAGACGTACCACACCTTCTCGTACAGCCCGCTGCTGGGCGACCAAGGCAAGGTCGAGGGTCTCTTCTGCGCGGTCTCGGAGGTCACGGCCCGTGTCATCAGCGAGCGGCAGCTCGAGTTGCTGCGCGCACTCAGCGCGAGCCTGACGGGCGCCGACACCCGCCGTGCGGTGGTCGACGCCACCTGCGAAGCGCTGGGACGCGCGCCGCGTGACCTGCCCTTTGCGCTGATGTACCTGTTCGACGCCGCCGGGAACGCCCACCTGCACTGTGCGACAGGCGTCGACGAGGGGCATGCACTGGCGCCCAAGCTTCTGGGGGTGGATGCCGAAGAGCGATGGCCGATCGATCGGGTGCTGGCGGGAGAGACATCGTTCGTCGTCTCGCTCGACCAGATGCCCGACGTTCCGCGCGGACCGTGGAACCTCCCCTCACCCGCAGCCTTCGTGGTGGCGCTGCCGCCGCAGGGCGCGGCGCGGCCGGCCGGCTTCCTGGTATGCGGCACCAACCCCTACCGGCCGATCACCGCCGACTACCTGAGCTTCGTGCAGCTGCTGGCCGGCCAGATCGCACCCAGCCTCTCCAACGCCGAGGCACTGGAGACCAGCACCGCCGAACGCGACCGCCTGCGCGGCCTGTTCCGCAAGGCGCCGGGCTTCATGTGCGTGCTGAGCGGGCCGACGCACGTCATCGAGCTGATGAACGATGCCTACCTGCAGCTGATCGGCCACCGCCATGTCGAAGGCGTGCCCATGCGCGACGCGCTGCCGGAGCTGATGGGCCAGGGCTTCTTCGAATTGCTCGACACGGTCTATGCCCGGGGCACGCCTTTCGTCGGCAAGGCGCGTCGGATCATGCTGCAGCGCGAGTCCGGAGCGCCGTTGGCCGAGCGCTTTCTCGATTTCGTCTACCAGCCGATCCTCGACGCCAACGGCGCGGCCACCGGCGTCTTCGCCGAAGGCTCGGACGTGACCGAGCGGGTGCTGGCCGAGAACGCCCTGCGCGCGCTCAACAGCAGCCTCGAGGCGCGCATCGCCGAGCGCACCCGCGAGGTGGAAGAAGCGCTGGAGCGCCTGCGCGTCGAATCCCATGAGCGCGAGGCCGCGCAGGAGGCGCTTCGCCAGGCGCAGAAGATGGAAGCGGTCGGCCAGCTCACCGGCGGTCTGGCGCACGACTTCAACAACCTGCTGGCCGGCATCACCGGCAGCCTGGAGTTGATGCAGCGCCGCCTGAAGCAGGGTCGCCACGAAGACCTGGAGCGCTACATCCACGTCGGCCAGGGCGCGGCGCGACGCGCGGCGGCCCTGACGCATCGGCTGCTGGCCTTCTCGCGCCGCCAGACACTCGACCCGAAAGCCACCGACATCAACCGGCTGGTGCGCGGCATGGAAGACCTGATCCGCCGCACCATCGGCCCGGAAAATCAGTTGGAAGTCGTTGGCGCGGTGGGCCTGTGGATCACGCAGGTCGACCCGCACCAGCTCGAGAACGCGCTGCTCAACCTGTGCCTCAACGCGCGCGACGCCATGCCCGGGGGCGGCCGCCTGACGATCGAGACCGCGAACAAATGGATGGACGAACGCATCGCGAAGGAGCGCGACCTGACGCCGGGGCAGTACGTATCGCTGTGCGTCACCGACACCGGCACCGGCATGCCGCCGGAGGTCGCCCAGCGCGTGT
>CALRYR010000223.1:0-7009 GCA_943372425.1 Variovorax sp. YR752
GAACGCCGCGAATTCTTTAGCGAAGAGGGCGGGCGGCGACGTGGGCTGCGGGCCAAGCTTGCGTTCTCGAGCAGGGCCGACGAATCATCTGCCGCTTCTAGAACAAGACGCACCTTGGATGGGTGAGTCCATGCTTGATGCGGCGCCATCCCGCTGCGCGTCGCGAACAAGAATGGCGATAGCATGGATGTCGTTTTGTAGATGACAAGTTGGCATGTATGGCAAGCTTCGACGAACGGGTGACCAACGGGATCAGCGTGCTGTCCGCGATCGTCGACAGCGGTACGTTTGCAGCGGCTGGCGACATGCTGAACATGTCGCAGTCCGGCGTCAGCCGGTCGATTGCGCGGCTCGAGGCGCGGCTGGGTATTCGGCTGCTCGAACGCACCACGCGATCTGTCAGCCTCACCGACGAGGGCAGGCGCTTCTACGAGCAGGTGATACCTCTCTTGGCTGGCCTGGAAGAGGCTGCGGCCTCCGCCGCCCAAGGCACGACCGCCGTTCGCGGGCGCCTGAGAGTCAATCTCGATCCCTATTTCTCTCGGCTGATTCTGGGGCCGAGGCTGGGCGCATTCCTCGAGAGCTACCCACAGTTGCGCCTCGAACTGATCACGACGGATCGCCTGGGCGACCTGGTGGCCGATGGTTTCGATCTGGCCGTGCGCTTCGGCCATCCTCGCCCGTCGACACTGGTCGCACGCAAGCTGCTGGACACCCGGATGGTGACCATCGCAGCGCCCGCTTATCTCGAGCGCTACGGCCATCCCAAAGACCCACGCGAGCTCGAGAAGAGCCATCACGTCTGCATTCAGTTCCGTGATCCGGAGACCGGGCGTGCCTATCCGTGGGAGTTTCACAAACGCCGCAAGAAGCTGGTGCTCGAAACCAGCGGCTCCTTGACGGTCAATGACGCCGGAACGCTGTACAGCGTGTGCCTGGCCGGCCACGGGATGGCGCAAGTCATGGACCTGGGCGTCGGGCCAATGATTGCCGATGGACGATTGGTGGAGGTGTTTCCAGACTGGCCCGATGAGCGGTTTCCGCTGTATGCGCTGCACCCGTCACGCCATCATCTGCCCGCGAAGACGCGCGCGTTCCTGGACTTCATCATCGCCCTGCTGCAATAGCAGCAAGCATTGATGATGATTTTGTGTCATTGATGAAATGACACCCATGTCATTGAAGTATCAAACTCGTTCTCCGAGACTTCTTGCACCGCGGCCCAGTGCCGCCTTCACAAGGAGTCTCGAATGTTCGCCATCACAGGAATCACGGGTCAGGTCGGCGGTGCCGTCGCACGGGCGCTCATCGACAACGGACAGCGGGTACGCGCGGTTGTGCGCGATGCTGAAAAGGCCGCGGCATGGGCGCGCAAAGGATGCGAGGTCGCAGTCGCGGACCTGGACGATGTCGCCGCGTTGAAGAAGGCCTTCGCCGGCGTGCAAGGGGTCTTCTTCCTGCTGCCGCCGGTCTTCGATCCGTCTCCCGACTTTGGCGAGGCGCGTCGCGTGATCGCGGCCGTCCGTGAGGCGCTCGACGCCGTGCGGCCCGGCAAGGTCGTTTCCCTGTCGACGATAGGCGCCCAGGCGCCGCAGCCAAACCTGCTGCAGCAGCACCAGTTGCAGGAGACGAGCCTGGGAACCTTGCCACTGCCCATCACCTTCTTGCGCGCTGCGTGGTTCATGGAGAACGCGGCATGGGATGTCACACCGGCCCGCACGACCGGCGTGATCCCGAGCTTTCTCTACCCATTGGACAAGCCTGTGCCGATGGTCGCCACCGAGGACATCGGGCGCGTGGCGGCCGAGTTGCTCCAGGAAACCTGGCAAGGCAGGCGCGTTGTCGAATTGGAGGGTGCGCGCTTGTCGCCCAATGATGTCGCCGCGGCCTTTGAGCGCGTGCTCGGCCGCGAAGTGCGGATGGACGCGGTGCCGCGCGCCACCTGGGAAGCGCTGTTCAAGTCGCAGGGCATGAAGAACCCCGTGCCACGGGCCCAGATGCTGGATGGCTTCAACGAAGGGTGGATCGACTTCGAGGGTGACGCATCCAGCACGCGCAAAGGCACGGTGTCTCTGGATACGGTTCTGCATGCCCTGATCGCGCGCGCCTGACAGGAGTCATGAACATGAACCAAGACATCAGTCGGCGCTATCTGCTCAAAGGTGCTGCCACGTTGATGACCGTCCCGGCGCTCGCCCAGTTGGCGGGCGCCCCGGCCATGGCGGCGACGGAACGTACCCCGAGCCCGATGGCCAAATACCCTCGCAGTGGCGCCTTCAGCTCGATCGATCGAATTCTTCAGCGTGCTGTTGACGAAAGGCAAGTCGCCGGCGTCGTTGCCGTGGGTGCGACTGACAACGGCATCGTCTACGAAGGCGCGTTCGGCAAGCGCGACGCGGCGCATGGCCCGGCCATGTCGGTCGACACGGTCTTCTGGCTGTTGTCGATGACGAAGGCGGTGACGGCAACGGCGTGCATGCAACTCGTCGAGCAAGGCAAACTGCAGCTTGACGATCCCGTAGGCAAGCTGATGCCGGAACTGGCGTCGCCCAAGGTTCTGGAAGGCTTCGATGCGTCGGGCGCGCCCAGGCTGCGGCCAGCCAGGCGGCCGATCACCCTGCGCCACCTGCTGACCCACACGTCGGGCCTCACCTACAGCAACTGGAGCGACAAGCTGCCCCAGTACGAGAAGTTCACGGGCCTGCCCGATATCGCCGAAAGCAAGAACGGCGCGTTCGCCGCCCCGCTCGAGTTCGACCCGGGCGAACGCTGGCAGTACGGTGTTGGAATGGATGCCGTGGGCAAGATCATCGAGGCCGTCCAACTGCTACTACTGGGTCGATCCGGTCAAGAAAGTGACCGGCGCAGTGTTCACGCAACTGCTGCCGTTCTACGACGCGCAGATTGTCGACCTCTTCGGTGCTTTCGAGCGCGGCATCTACACCGGCTTGGCGAGAGCCTGAGTTCCTGACATCACGAGTAACAATCGATGCAATCCTTGACCATTCACGGCGCCTCTATCCCTCGGCTGGGACTGGGCACCTTCCGGATGCGCGGCATGGCCTGCCAGCAGGCCGTCGAGAGCGCTCTTGCGCTGGGATACCGGCACATAGACACTGCGGCGATGTATGAGAACGAGGGCGCCGTCGGAGCGGCCGTCTTCGCCAGTGGCATGCCGCGCGACGACCTGTTCGTCGCCACCAAGGTCTGGCACGACCAACTGACGCCAGACGGTATCCGCCGCGCTTTCGACCGGAGCCTGCAGGCGCTGGGCCTCACGCACGTCGACCTCTACATGGTGCACTGGCCTGCGCGCGATATGGACCTCTCGGCGGTGATGAGGACGATGGATGATCTGCGCAGGCAGGGCGGCACGCGCGCCATCGGTGTGTGCAACTTCAACCTGCCCATGCTGCGTCGGGTGGTGCTGGACATGCGGATTCCGCTGGCTTCCGTGCAGGCCGAGTACCACCCCTTCCTGGACCAGTCGAGGCTGCTGGCCTTTCTGCGTGAGCACGGTGTCGCGCTCACTGCTTACGCGCCACTGGCCCAGGGGCGTGCTGCCACCGACCCGACGCTTGCGTGCGTCGGCGCCAAGCACGGAGTCCCTGCCTCGCAAGTGGCCATCGCGTGGTTGATGGACCAGGACCATGTGATTGCGATTCCGAAGGCTGAGCGGAGCGAGAGCCAGCAAGCAAACCTCGACGCCTTGAGGCTGCGGCTCGACGATGAAGATCGTGCGGCCATCGCAGAGCTGCCCAAAGATCTGCGCTACGTACAGCCTCCGTTTGCGCCCGATTGGGACGCCGAGCAGGGCTGACGCATAAGGGGGCGAATGCGTCGGGTTCGTTGTCTGTGCGCGCCGATGCGCGGCCGTCCGAGAAAGTCGTGATCGCGCACCAGGCCGGTATCGATGCGGCGACCCATTGACCACCCGACCACCTGACGCGAGAACAGATCGGTCAGCCCTGCTTCGTATGAAAGGTGATCGCATAGCCGTCGGGATCGCCGGCGACGAAGAAGCGACCGAACGGACCGTCGGCGAGCGGGCTGAGGATCTTTCCGCCCCGCTTGACGATGAGATCGTGCAGCGCATCGGCGTCGGCGCATGCGATCCAGAGCACCATGCCCACACCGAGCGGCCCCGCCTCAGGAAGCGCACGCAGGGGCTCCCGCAGTGCCAACGGGATCGGCTCGGTCTTGAAAATGACTGCGCCGGGCGGGCAGTGCGCCGAAGCTTCGAAACCGAAGATCTCGAGGTAGAAAGTGCGGGACGCAGCGAGGTCGCGCACTTGCAAGGCAATGAAGTCGGGGCCGATGGGCGTTGTCATGGGAGCTCCTGTCGAGTAGTATCAGTGGCCTGATATTAATGTAAGGGGACTGATATGTCAACGGCAAAGCCGGCGCCTCGGAGCGGAGCCGACTGGATCGGCTACAACCTGAAGATCACGCAACATCGTTTGAGGCAGCGCCTCGATGCCGAACTCGCGCGGCTGGGCATCACGGCACCGCAGAACGCAGTCCTGCTTGCCGTGTCCGGCAATCCACGGATCTCGAATGCAGAGTTGGCTCGCGCTGCGTTCGTAACGCCGCAGACCATGCAGGCGATCCTGGTCAATCTCGAACGCGGAGGTCTGATCGTGCGCAGCCCGCATCCCGAGCATGGCCGGGTCATCATGACCGAGCTGACAAAGGCCGGCCAGCGGGCCGTCGCCGAGGGCGCGAAAGCAGCCGACGTGGTGGAACGGCAGATGCTCTCCACGCTCTCCGCCGAAGAGGCCCGGGTTCTGTGCGCGTTGCTCAAGCGCTGCGCCGCCGCCCTGGACGGCGAGCCGTCTGACCGCTAGGTGGTTAGCGGCATGGCTGGGGGCCGAGGCCAAGGGGAGGGTCAGCGTTCCTGTGTTCGAGGCGGAGCGGTAAAGCTCGAGTGCGCTGAGAAGAGCGCCACCACGCTTGCCGGTGCATCACTGCCAAAGAAGTTTCGGTGATTCTTTGCCGTTTGCTCGGCGAAGGCGGCGCTGCGGGGGAACAGCGCTTGCTCGTACATTGCCAAAGCCGCCTCGACGTCACCGGAATGGTCCCGTATCGCATGGGCCAGCTCCGCCGCGTCATGGATGGCGAGGTTGGCGCCCTCTCCGGCGAACGGTGACATCAAGTGGGCCGCATCACCCACGAGCGTGACGCCAGGCGTGCGCTCCCACCGATGGTCGATCGGCAAGGAATGAATCAAACGCACGAGTGGCGGGGTGTCGCTTTCGGTGACCAACGCACGCAGCGGCGCGGCCCATCCCTCGAACGCATCCGCAAGCCGCTGCAGTGCTTCCGCCGGCTGGGTGAAGTCCAGCGCTTCCGCCCATGACTCGGGTTTGTTCAACGCGATGTAGGTGTGCAGCGTGCCGTTCGCGTGGTGATGCGCAAGGATGGCTTTACCTGGCTCAACAGCCATCAACGTACCGGTGCCGATGGCGTCGGCGCTGGCCGGGTGGCGAGTGGGGCCATCGAAGAGGTGCGTTTCGATGAAGGTCGTGCCGACGTACCGAGGCTTTGCAGCGGTGACCCGTGGCCGCACTCTCGACCACGCACCGTCTGCGCCCACCAGCAAGTCTGCCGTGGCCGTCGAGCCGTCGGCGAATACCAGTTCGTGCCATCCCTCGGAACGGCGATTGGCATGGGCGAGCTTGCGGCCCCACCGGATGGTGTCGGCAGGCAGGGACTCGATGAGAAGCTGCCGAAGTGCGCCCCTGTCAACCTCGGGCTTGGGCGTCTCGCCGGTACTCGGCTTGTCAAACAGGACGGTGCCGTGTTTGTCGACCACGCGCTTGGCGTCTTCCCCAGGAAGGGCGAGCGCCAGGAACGCCTCGTAGAGGCCCGCGGCCTTCAGTCCTCGCTGACCGTTGTCTTCGTGAATGTCCAGCAAGCCACCTTGCGCCCGCGCTGTTGGCGATGCTTCGCCTTCATAAATCGTGGCGGGTATCCCGTTGACATGCAAGACACGTGCAAGCGTCAACCCTCCCAGGCCGGCCCCCACAATGGCGATACGAGGGCGGTTCGATGAAAGCGGTGATTTGATGTAGCTGTACATGGCGTATTCCGGTACTACGCGCCCTGCATGGATGCAAGACACTCGTAGAAGTCCGACAGATGTCGGGGGAAACGCTGGCCGACCTTCGGGGGGACAGGAGGTCGGCGTGTACGCGATGGCCTGATGCAGGCAACCGTTTTTCGCGGTCTGAGGGCTTTCATTTTTGCACAGAGATGTCTGTGGCGCCAACACCTCGCGCTCGACCGCGTGCAGCTCGCCGAAGTGCTTGCCCGTGGCCCCGCGGCCGTCTTTGGGTTTCTCGCGGCCTTGCTCCCATGGCTTAAGGGCGTCTCACAGGCTGGTGGTCAGGGCACCTCGCCTGCCTGCACCGCGAGCACCGTCGCGCCGCTGGGCTGGAGGCGACGGACGCGGTAGAACGCGCCGCTGTCCTCGGCGCCCAGAGCCGCCGTGGTCTCGCGAGAGGCGATGGCTTCCAGCTGCACAGCCTCGCGGGTCGTGCTGCTGCGCAGATGGTGCGTCGGTTGGTAGCCGGTCGACCAGGGGTTGACGCCGCTCTTCTTGAACGCGGCCAGTTCGGTCATCACCTCCGAGCGCGTGCGCGAAGAGACGAATGCCTCGGTGGGTGTGCCGGGCGATTCGGCCAGGGCCGAGCCGGCGTTCACGGCGAGCATCAGGGTGAGGATGCAGGCCTTGGCTGTGTGGCGTGCCGTGATCCGGGTGTCGAGATGGGTCATGGAATTTCCTTTGAATGACAGGCAGGGACGTCGGTCAGGTGCGGCGCCTGTCATGCCGCGCGACCGTGGGTGATGGCGTGATGACGTTGTGCTGCTAGCGCCGAACTTCGAAGACCAGGTTGAATGGCGTTTCGGCGGCACGTCGGAAGTGCGTGAAGCCGGCTCTGCGGAAGACGTCGGCCAGCCGTGCCTGGCCCGCCTGCGCACCAAGGACCAGCGTGCCGCCCTCCGA